>CANGIH010000243.1 GCA_947453875.1 Planctomycetaceae bacterium
CCCATCTCGATGATCTTCCGTGCCTTGTTGAAGCGGACATTGGAAAGGGTCCGGGCCGGGATATCGAGTTGCGGGTCGCGGCGTTTCACTGCCGAGTCGGCCACCTTGTTGGCGAGATCGACGATCAGGCCGAGTGTCTTGGCGTCCACCGGCGGGAGCTTCGCGGCGGGCTTCTTCGCGGCAGAGGGGGCCAGGGCGGCCCCGGCGGAGGGCTTGGCGGGAGCGGTTCGTTTGGGCTTCGGGGCCATCGGCGGTACCATCGGGAAAGCGAGGGTTGGGGAAGGAACCGGACGGCCGGTATCCTACTCTCGTGCCCAGAGCCGGGCACCCTCACCGAAAGCCAGCTTGGGACCTTGGAGGAGAGACGACATGTCGGGACTCTGCTGCCGGTCGGTCGCATGGTTGACCGTGGCCGCCTGGGTGCTTGCCGCTGCCCAGGCCCCTGCGCCGCTCTACGCCCAAGGGGGCGCGGCCCTCCTGGCCAAGCCGCTCGATGAACAGGCCCGCCCCAATCCGCTCGGCGGGCTGCCGCAGGGGGCGCAGAACATGGCCCAGAACTTCGCCAACGGTGGAGCTGCGGCCGGTCAGCCGCCAGTCGCACCAGCCGCTGATGCGGCCCCTACCGCCGACGTGCCATTCATGACGGTGAAGTACATCCCGGCATACTTCCTCACCGTTCTCGGCGCCGGCCTCGGCCTGTTCGTGGCCTGCAAGTTCAGCGGTCGGCGCCGCGACGTGTAGTGATTCGTCGAGCGTTCAGCAGCGGACGTCGTCGGCCCGGCCGACCGCCTTCATGGTGCGGAGGAAGTGTGGGCCTTCCTTGACCGGCGACTCCTCGGGGCCGTGGGCCTTGACCCGCGTCTCGGAGCGTTGCCGGAGATGCGGTGCGTGGAAGAACTCGGCGATCCGCCCCACCACGGTTTCCTGCTCCACGGCCTGGAGTTCGGGGTAGATCGGCAGGGCGAGGGTTTCCAGCGCCGCCTTCTCGGTCTCGGGCAGATCGCCGACGCCCCAGCCGAGGTGGGCGAAGCACTTCTGGAGGTGGAGCGGAACCGGATAGTAGATCTCGGTGCCCACGCCGGACTTCGAGAGATGGGTGCGGAGGGCGTCACGCTGGCCGCCGGCGATGCGGACAACGAACTGGTTCCACACGTGGCGGCCACGCGGTTCGTCGGTCGGCACCGTGATGTGGCGGTCGAGATCGTATTCGGCAAACAGTTCGCCGTAACGGGCGGCGTTTTCCTGTCGCGCCGTCGTCCAGGCATCGAGGTGGGGGAGTTTCACCCGCAGCACGGCCGCCTGGATCGAGTCGAGCCGGCTGTTGATACCCACGACCTGATGGTAGTAACGCGGTTCCATGCCGTGGACCCGCAACAGCTTGAGCTTCGCCGCGAGGTCGTCGCGGGTGGTCGTCATGAATCCACCGTCGCCGACCCCGCCGAGGTTCTTCGTGGGGTAGAAGCTGAAGCAGCCGATATCCCCGAGTCCGCCGGAGCAGCGTCCGTGCCAGGTGGAGAGGATCGACTGGCAGGCATCCTCGATCACCGGTACGCCCGCCGCCTTGGCCACCGGGAGGAGGGCGTCCATGTCGGCGGTGCGGCCGAAGAGGTGGACGGGGATGATCGCCTTGGTCCGCCGGCTGAGCTTCCGCTTCACGTCGGCGGGGCTCATGAGGTAGGTGGCGGGATCGATGTCGGCAAAGATCGGCGCCGCGCCCAAGCGGGTCACGGCGCTGGCGGTGGCGAAAAAGGTGTAGCTGGGGAGGATCACCTCGTCGCCGGGCTTGATGTCGAGGGCCATCAGCGCCAGGAGGAGGGCATCGCTCCCCGAGGCACAGGAGATGGCGTGCGGCACTCCCAAAGCCCGTGCCAGCTCGGATTCGAGGTCGGTGACGTCGGGGCCGAGGACGAACCGGCCGGAATCGCACACCCGCTCGATCGCCGCGCGGATCTCTTCCCGCAGCGTGGCGTACTGGCGGTCGAGGGCGAGGAGGCCGACCTGCGGCAGGAATCCGTGCTCCTGGGAGGGCATCGCGGTGCCTGTCTGCGGTGCGACGGAAGGAGGGGTGGTCTTGGTCGTGCGGGTCATGGTGTCCTGCTCCGGTCCTGGCCGCGTGCGGGAACGATCGGTCCGACGGTGGATCGCCACCGACCGGCCACCGAGTCGACGCTGGTCGTGATCGTCAGAATCGTCACAGCCACTCCAGTCATTCGGGCCACCTTTTGGCCGGGGGAGGCATTGGCCCACCGCCGGTGCACAGCGCCCTGGGAGGGCGGGAAATACGGGAGATTTCGCGGGGGCGTCAAGACCAGCGGCCAGATCGTTCCGGCAGGGACCGAACGGGGCCCCGCAGGGCTATCGCTCGGTTTTCGGTGCCCGTGGAACTGCGAATGCTGGGGGGAGTGGGGGAGGCGGGGGGGAGTGGTGCCGGAGGAGCGACGAGGGCTCTCCTTTGGGGTCCGAGGCGGAATGTTTGACACCAACCCTCCAGGCACCCTAGATTCCTATCGTTTCCAGGCCTTGGACGGGCCCAAGTGCGGCGCCGCCGCCGGGCGCGGATGGTGACGCTTCCGGGTGCGATTCCTCGGGGGCCTTCGGGTGGCCGTTCATCCATCGAGGCGGGGGGCCGCCGGGCTTGTGTATGGGGAGTCCAGCGGAGTTCGGTCGCCGATGGGCCGGACCCTGCGATTCGGATGGCAGCCATCACGCTGATTGATCTCGGGCTTATCGCCCACCGACTCTGCCTGCCTGTGGCCGGTGTCGATGCCGCTGTCCGCCTCCTCGACGACGGGAACACCGTTCCCTTCATCACGAGGTATCGACGTGACCAAACCGGTGGCCTCGATGAGGTCGATATCCGGAGGGTCGCCGAGGCAGTTGCGAAGGCCCGGCAGATCGCGGATCGCAAGCAGACGATCCTGCGAACGATCAAGGGGCAGGGAAAGCTGACCGAGGACCTCGAGAAGCGGATCGACGCCGCCACGAGTGCGAAGCAGCTCGAGGATCTCTATCTCCCTTTCAAGCCGCGGAAGCTGTCTCTTGCTGAGATCGCGCGTCAGCGCCGACTCGAGCCGCTGGCCCGCGAGATCCTCGCCGGCGACGCGGCTGTCAGCGATCTCGAGAAACGTGCCGGCGACTTCGTCGATGCCGACGCGCAGGTGGCCACCGTCGCCGACGCCCTCCTCGGAGTCGGCCACATCATCGCGGATGTGTTCGCCGAGCGCGCCGATGTCCGGCAAGCACTGCGGGCCATCCTCTCCAAGCAGGCCCATCTCACCAGCCAGCGAGTGGAGACCGAGGGGAAGGCGCTCTCGAAGGACGAGAAGCACTACCGCGACTATTTCAAGTATTCCGAGCATATCCAGCGGATCCCCCCCCACCGCGCGCTGGCGATCAACCGCGGCGAGCGGGCACGCTTGTTGAAAGTGCGTATCGAGGGGCCGGTCGACGAGATGCAGGCAGCCGCCGAGGCGCTGCTTGTCGATCTCTCCCACCCTCACGCCGACTTCCTGCGCGCGTGTGCCCGGGATTCAGTGACGCGACTGGTGCTGCCGAGCCTGGAGCGGGAAATCCGCCGCGAGATCACCGAATTCTGCGAGTCGCACGCGGTGGAGGTCTTCGCCCGCAACCTGCGGAATCTCCTGCTGCAGCCCCCCGTCAGCGGCAAGCGGGTGCTGGCGCTCGATCCCGGCTTCAAAAGCGGATGCAAGGCTGTCGTTGTCGACGAGTGCGGCATGCCGCAGGAGCACGCCGTCCTCCACATCATCGGCCAGAAGGAGAAACGCGAGGCGGCAGGGGCGAGGATCATCGAATTGGTGCAGAAGCACGGGGTCAACGTGATCGCCGTCGGCAATGGCACGGCTGGCCGCGAGACGGAGTCCCTCGTCGCCGAACTGGTGACCGGGCCGCTCCAGGAAGCCGACGTGGCCTTCTGTGTCGTCAACGAGGCGGGGGCGAGCGTCTACTCAACAAGCGCCTATGCACGCGAGGAACTTCCCGCCCACGAGGCTGCCGTCCGGGGAGCGGTGTCGATCGGTCGACGCCTCCAGGACCCGCTTTCGGAACTGGTGAAGATCGAGCCTGCCAACATCGGGGTCGGCCTCTACCAGCATGATGTCAAGGCCCGCCATCTCCATGCCTCGCTCGACGCGGTGGTCGAGAGTTGCGTGAACTACGTCGGCGTCGATGCCAACACGGCAAGCCCTGCGCTCCTCCGCTATGTCTCCGGTCTCAACCAGACGATGGCCAAGGGCTTCCAGGAGTGGCGTGCCAAGAACGGCGCCTTCACCAGCCGGGCCCAGTTCCTCGAGGTGCCCGGCTTCGGCGAGCAGGCCCATGTGCAGGCCGCAGGATTCCTCAAAATCACTGGCGGCAGCAACCCGTTGGATGCCACCTGGATCCACCCCGAGAGCTACGAGGTGGCCAGGCGGGTGCTCGAGCGTCTCGGCGGCACTCCGGAAGACCTTACCAACCGCCAGTCGGCCGGTGCCCTCGCCGAGAAGGCGGCAGCACTCGATCTCCCGGCGCTCGCCACCGAACTCGGCGTCGGCCGCCTGCTGCTGGCCGATATCGTCGATCAGCTTTCCCGCCCCGGTCGCGATCCGCGCGATGATCTTCCTCAGCCCTTCTTCAAGAAGGGGGTGCTCAAGCTCGAGGATCTCCAGGTGGGGATGGAACTCCACGGGGCCGTTCTCAACGTCGTCGACTTCGGGGCGTTTGTGGACATCGGTCTCCACGACAGCGGCATGGTGCACATCAGCCAGCTGTCGCGAAAATATGTCGGCGATCCGCACGACGTCGTCAGTGTTGGCCAGATCGTCAAGGTTTGGGTGCTCG
>CANGIH010000244.1 GCA_947453875.1 Planctomycetaceae bacterium
GAGGAGACCCGCAAGGGAGCCGAGACGGCCAACACGAGCGCGAAGCGGGCCGTCGAGTTCGCCCAGGCCCAAGTCACGCGATCGAACGAAGACCTTCCCAAACGGAAAGAGGAGGCCTCCAGGGCCGAGACCGACGCGGCGGCATCCGAGGCCGCCCGGCAGGCACTCGCCGAGCAGAAGACCGCCTCGGAGAAGCCCGCCGCCGCGGTCGCCTTCTCCCCCGACGGCCACTGGATCGTCTGTGCCGGTGCCGACGGCGTCTGCACGCTCCATGGCGGTCAGGACGCGATTCCCCGTGACACCTGGGACGGCGGTGCGGGTGAGTCGAAGGCGCTCGTGACCTTCCTCGATAACGGACGGGCCCTCATCGGCGGCGGTGCGGCCGCCGCCGGGATCTGGCAAGTGGCGCCCCGCTGGATGCTCGCCCGCACGATCGGCGGGGAGCTGACCCCGCCGGCGAGCGACGACGAGCCTGGCATTCCGCCGGTCGATGGCGTGACGGCGATGGCTTTCTCCCCCGATGGCAAAACCCTCGCCACCGGCAGCGGTCGCGCCAGCCGTTCGGGCGAAATCAAGCTCTGGAACGTCGCCGACGGGGCGCTCGTTCGCGAGTTCGCCGCACCGCATTCCGATGCCGTGACGGCGCTCGAGTTCTCCCGCGATGGCCAGTTCCTCGCCTCGGGAGCGACCGACCGATTCGTGAAGGTCCACGCTGTCGCCGATGGGAAGCACATCAAGAGCTTCGAGGGGCACACCGGCCATGTCCTCGGGGTCGCCTGGCAGGCCAACGGCCGGCGCCTCTCGAGTGCCGGGGCCGACAACGCGATCAAGGTCTGGGACGTCGTCACCGGGGAGCAGCAGCGGACGATCGCGGGGCTCAAGAAGGAAGTCACCGCCGTGAAGTTCATCGCCCCGGGCGAGGAAGTGATCGCCTGCTCCGGCGACCCGACCGTGCGGATCTACAACGCCGGCAATGGTGGCACGGTCCGCGAGTTCCCCGGGGCCGCCGATTTCGTGCAGGCAGTGGCGGCAGGGCCAACCTGGCTCGCGGCCGGGTGCCAGGATGGCAAGCTGCGGATCTGGACGGTAGCCGATGGCAAGCTCGCCCACACCCTCGAGCCCTCCCCCGCCCCGGCGAAGCCGTGAGCTCGGCGGATTCCTTTATCCATGGCCTGCTCAAAACGGCGCCGGTGGGCAGCGCTTTGCGGCGCGGTCACCGGTTGCCGGTCGGCTGATCAGGAAGCAGACCGGGTAGCCAGTGGTGCGCGGCCTTCACGGGAAATCCCAGCCGCAGCGGCGACCGGGGTGAATCGGCAACCACCGCACCGGCCTCGAGAAGAGATGCGAATGGGTTGCACGAACCGTTCCATATCCGGTGGGCGATGACGCCCTCCATGAACCATGTTCGTCCCGCCGGGCTACGATCAGGGCTTCTCGGCCACGACTTTCCCATCGCGCCAGATATACACCGGCGTGCCGTGCATATGCGCGATCCGACGGGCGAACCGTCGCAAAACGTCGTCACGGGGTACGTCATCCCCACCCTGCCTGACTCTTGCAGCGATGCGCCTCAGCGCTACGGCAGGAGAACTCAGCCGCAGGAAAATCATTTCGAGGCGGTAGCCGTCGGACCTCCAACCGCGGAGGCGGGAGAGGAGCGTCCGACCACTCAATGTCGTTTCGAGAGCGAAATCCTCGCCGGCGGCTGCGAGCCGTTCGATTTCGGAGATGAACACCCGCCCCGCAGCCACGGCCGCATCCTCGGGACGCAGGGGAGAAAGACCGGCGGCGATGAGGTCGGTGTTCACGAAGTGCCGGACACCGGCTTCCTCTGGAAGAAACTCCCGCGCGAACGTCGTTTTGCCCGAGCCGTTCGGTCCGGCAATCACGATGCATCGCGGCGGCTGGCCTCCGGACTTCAAGGGAATGCCTTTGCACTGGTACGCGCGGTCGTCGGTGAGTCGGGACGGCGACGAGCAGCGGCTTCGCGATCGCCGTTCGTCCTGACCGACGCGAAGGGGCGGGAGATGCCTGCAATACGCATCGATGTCGAACGACTATCGCTCAGAGCAGTTCGGCGATCGCCGGCTTCTCGACGAGGTACTGCGGCCGGCCTGTGGCATCGGTGATCGTGAAGGTCTGGGTGTCGACGCCGAGGTTGTGATAGAGGGTGGCGAGCACCTCCTGAACATGGACGGGGCGGTCGGTGGCATGCTCGCCAAGCCGGTTGGTGGCGCCGATCACCTGTCCGGTCCGCATCCCACCGCCGGCCAGCAGCGCCGTGCTCACCTGCGGCCAGTGATCGCGGCCTGCATCCTTGTTGATCTTCGGCGTCCGCCCGAACTCTCCCCAGACCACGATCGAGACGTCGCCGAGCATCCCCCGGCTCTCGAGATCGTCGATCAGTGCCGAGAGGGCCTGATCGAGCTTCGGCCCGTGGTCACGCACCATGGCGAAGTTGCCGCCGTGGCTGTCCCAGCGGCCGAAGGAGAGGCTCACAACCCGGACACCAGCCTCGACGAGCCGGCGGGCGATGAGGAGATGGTCGTTGCAGGTCGGGGCACCGTCGTACTGGAACTGATACGGCTTGCCGTCGCCGTAGGCGGCGCGGATGGCGGGGTCTTCCTTGGAAATGTCGAGGGCATCGAGAAGCTTCGAGCCGGTGAGGACATCGAAGGCACGCTGCTCGAAGGCATCCATCCCGTTGAGCGTGCCACTGGCATCGACATCCCGGCGGAGCTTGTCGACGCTCGTCAGCAGGCTGCGCCGGTCGGTGAGCCGCTCGAGGGAGAGATCCTTGAGCTGCATGTTGGCCATGTCGGGCCCATCGGGCCGGAAAGCGCCGTAGGCGGGGCCGAGAAACCCGGCCGTCCCCGAATCGGACCAGGGGCCATGCTGCGTCTTGGCGGCAAGGCCGACAAACGGCGGCACCCCCTTGTCGACCGGGCCGTGGATCTTGGCGATCGCGGCGCCGAGCGACGGCCGGCCGCCGAGCGTCCGCAGGCTCGCCTCCGTCCAGCCGGTGTTGGTCTGAAAGGCGGCGTGGGCCCCGTCGCAGCCGACGATCGAGCGGATGATGGCGCACTTGTCGGTGCGCTGGGCAAGGCGGGGAAACACCTCGCAGATCTGGATGCCGGGAACATTCGTCGCGATCGGCTTGAACTCGCCCCGGACCTCGCTCGGCGCGTCGGGCTTGAGATCCCAGAGATCCTGATGCGGCGGTCCACCGCCGAGGAAAATGTTGATGACCGACTTATGCGCCAGTTTCGACCCGCCGCCGGTTGCCGCCTGAGCCGCCTCCACCCGGTAGAGCCCGCCCAGCGACAGACCCCCCATCCCAAACGAAAGGCCGCCGATGGCGAGGAAATCCCGCCGGCTGACCCCGTCGCAGAATCGCTTCTTTCCGCCGCGGATCGTGAGCATGGTTGGCCCCCTTGGATGTCCTCGGATTCTACCCCCGAGAAACCTGTCTGAATCCCCCAAGGCCGCCCGGCCCAACAAACATCTCTCTGAAGCGTCCCAAGTCCATGGCCGATAATTGGTTAGGGTGAGTGAAGTCGGTCAGTCCGTCGCTGGAAACCGCGCGGGCGGAAGGGAAACTGTGCCGTTCGTTCCGGGCTGGCTGGTGCGGTACAGTTGCATGCGGTGGAACAGCGGACGGTGGTGTTGCTCGGGCGGGCGGGAGACCGATACCCCGGCCCAACGTCGTGGTGCCCTGCGGATGCCGGGCCGGAGGAGGTTTCGATGCTCTCGATCATCGACTCGAAAAGCGGTCGTGGGGCCCGGTTCTGCGACGGCCTCACCCGGCGTGACATGCTCCGGGTCGGCACGCTCTCCGTTGGCGGGATGTCGTTGCCGCGGATCCTCGCCGCCGAGCAGGCCTCGGGCCGCCGCAGCCACAAGTCGGTGATCATGATCTACATGTGCGGGGCCCCCGGCCACCAGGACATGTACGACCTCAAGATGAACGCCCCGGCGGAGATCCGCGGGGAGTTCAAGCCGATTGCGACGAATGTCCCCGGCATCGAGATCTGCGAGCACATGCCGAGGCTCGCCCGGATCATGGACAAGTGCGTCCCGCTGCGGAGCGTGCACGGCTCCCCCGACGGCAACCACGACTCCTTCATCTGCTACACCGGCCGCACCGTCCGCAACCAGCCCCCCGGCGGTTGGCCGAGCATGGGGGCGGTGACATCGAAACTCCTCGGCGGCGTCGATCCGGCGGTGCCGGCCTTCGTCGGCCTCTCCCCCGACGCCGGCCACCCCCCTTACGGCTCGCCGGGGCTCCCTGGGTTTCTGGGGGTGTCGCACGCCGCCTTCCGCCCCAACGGCGCCTCGAGCACCGACATCGTTCTCAAGGACCTCACCCAGACCCGGCTCGCCGACCGGCGCGGACTCCTCTCCGACGTCGATCGGCTGCGGCGCGACATCGACGCCACGCGCGCCCTCGACGGCATGGACTCGCTCACTCGAAGCGCCTTCGACATCCTCACCAGTTCCCGACTCGCCCGGGCGCTCGACGTCTCGGAGGAGCCGGAGAGCATCCGCGAACGCTACGGCAAGGGGGATCCCAACCGCGTCGGCGACGGCGCCCCGCGGAACCTCGAGCACTTCCTCGTCGCCCGCAGGCTCGTCGAGGCCGGGGCCCGGGTCGTGACGCTCAACTTCGGCCGCTGGGACTTCCATTCCGACAACTTCAACGGCATGCGTGATACCCATCTGCCGCAATTCGACCAGGGGCTCTCGGCACTGATCGAGGATCTCCACGCCCGCGGCCTCGACAAGGACGTGGCCGTCGTCGCCTGGGGGGAATTCGGACGCACGCCGCTGA
>CANGIH010000245.1 GCA_947453875.1 Planctomycetaceae bacterium
GGCGATCCCCGAGTTTGTACGGCTGGGCTACGACGAAGCCCGCCTCCGCCGCGGCCTCGTCCATCTCCTTGGCATCCACGACGATCCCCATGGCGCCTTTACCCAGCTGGTCTACCGGGCGCGGGGCAGGGCCTGACAGCGGGGCGGGGGCGATTCCACGGCTACTCGTCGTCGTCCCCCGCCATCGGGCCGCCGGGCAGCGGCCCCTCGCCATCCCCATCGTCGTCGTCGCCATGACGGATCTCGGGAACGGCATACGACTCGTCGAGCCAGCGGCCGAGGTCGATGACCCGGCAACGCTCACTACAAAACGGCGCGGTGACGACGACGGTGAGGTCGATCTCGACGCTGCAGACGGGGCAACGGGCCATGGCAAAAAACTCTCTCCCGGCCGCGTTCAGGCAATCATTCCTTGCCGCCCGATCCGCCGCCCGATTTTTCCCCCGCCGACTTCCCCCCCTCGGAGGATTTCGACGACGCGTCGGCGGCGGCCCCCTTCTTGTAGGACTCGCTGCGGTAGTCGGTCTTGTAGAAGCCGGTCCCCTTGAAGACGATCGCTCCACCGGCCCCGATGAGGCGGCGGAGCTTCTTCTTCTTGCACTTCGGGCAGGTCTTCTTTGTGGCGTCTGTCATCGACTGAAACAGTTCAAACGCATGGCCGCAGCCATCGCAGACGTAATCGTAGGTTGGCATCGATTCACTCCCCCTTCGAGACGATCACCTGCGCGGGTCGGACCACGCGCTCATGAAGCTTGTAGCCCTTGGTCGCCACGCCGACGACCGTTCCCGGCGCCACCCCTCCGACCGCCTGCTGGAGGATCGCCTCGTGGACGGCCGGATCGAACGGCTGCCCCTCCGTCTCGATCGGCTTGCAGCCATGGAGCATGAGAAGCTTCTCGATCTGCTGGCCCGTCATCCGGAAGCCGGCGATCAGGCTCTCCACGTCGGCCTTCTTCCCGGCGGCGTCGAGGGCCCTTTCGACGTTGTCGAGCACCGGGAGCAGATCCCGGAGGAGATCGATCTCACGGTAGCGGCGTGCTTCATCGAATTCGCGCTGCGAGCGCTTGCGGTAGTTTTCGAGTTCCGCCTGCGTGCGGAGGATCCGGTCTTCCGCATCCCGGAGCTTTTCCTGAAGCTCGGTGCCGACGTCGGCAGGGTTGTTGGCCGACGGAAAACCATCCATCGGTGGGAGATCGTGGGAGTCGTCGCTGGTCATGCCTGCTCCTCGCGCTCGGACGCGGGTTCCTTGGGCTGGAAGTATTCGCCAAGTCGACTGAAAAAGCTCGAACGCTTGGGGCTCACTGCCTTCTGTTCCTCGGCCGCGAGTTCCCGCAGCAGTTGCTCGGCCTTCGGCGACAGCGTCCTGGGCACCTCGACGTGCACATGGACGTGGAGGTCGCCGATTCCCCGGCCGCGGACTTCGGGCATCCCTAGGCCACGGACGCGGATCACATCGCCGGCCTGCGTGCCACGGGCCACCTGAAGCGGCTTCGGTCCATCGAGCGTCGGGACCTCGATCGTGGACCCAAGGGCAGCCTGACTGAAGGTGACCGGCACCTCGCAATGGAGGTCGCGGCCGTCCCGGGTGAGGAAAGGATGATCCTCGATCTCGATCACGCAGTAGCAGTCCCCCGGCGGACCACCATTTTGCCCCGGCTCCCCCTCTCCGGCGAGGCGGACACGGACGTCGCGATCGACGCCGGCAGGGATCGTCACCTTCCGTTCGACATGCTCCTCGGTGAGTCCGTCACCGGCACACTGCGGACACTTCTCCCGGATGACCGTCCCGCTCCCCCGGCACGCAGGGCAGGTGGTCTGGAGGCGAAAAACCCCGGCCGACTGCACCACCTGGCCACGGCCACCGCAGTAGTCGCACTGGACAGGCTTGGTCCCCTTCTTCGCCCCGCTCCCGTCACACGCGCCGCAGGCTTCGTGGCGGGTGAACTCGACCGTCTTGGTGGCACCGCGGGCCGCCTCGAGGAGCGTCATCTCGATCGTGCAGAAGACATCGCTCCCTTGACGCGGGCGGTTGCCCCGGCGGCGGCCACCGGCGTCACCGCCGAAGATCCCCCCGCCGAACATGTCTCCGAAGGCCTCGAAGATGTCGCCGATGTCGTTGAATTCGTGCGTCCCGCCCCCCTGCAGCCCCGCATGCCCGTAGCGGTCGTAGCGGGCGCGGAGTTGATCATCCGAAAGCACTTCGAAAGCACGGGCCGCCTCCTTGAAGCGATCCGAAGCCTCTGGATTGCCAGGATTCTTGTCGGGGTGATAGCGAATCGCGAGTTTCCGGTACGACTCCGTGATCTGGACGGTCGTCGCAGAGCGTTCGACGCCCAGGACCTCGTAAAAGTCGCGCTGTTGGGCCATGGTGGGGCGGGGAGGCCAGCGTGCGCCCCCCTCCTTCCGGAATCCTCCGGACTCTCCTGTTCAATCCCTAACGGACGCTCCCCTCGACACGCTTCCGCTTCGATTCGTCCTTGTCGAGGTTCGTGACGAGGGCCTCGGTCGTGAGGAGCAGACCGGCGATGCTTGCGGCATTGGTGAGGGCAACGCGGACGACCTTCACCGGATCGATGATCCCGGCCTTGAGCATGTCGACATACTCCCCCTTGTTGGCGTCGTAGCCGACATGGAGCGGCTTGTCGGCCACTTCGTCGGCCACGACCGAGCCGTCGATGCCGCCATTTTCGGCGATCTGGCGGATCGGGGCCTCAAGGGAATGCAGGACGATATCGATGCCGATCTTCTCGTCTCCCTTGGCATGCGAGCGGGCCTTCTCGACCGCCTCACGGCAGCGGAGCAGGGCCACGCCACCACCGGGAACGATGCCTTCCTCGACAGCCGCACGGGTCGCGTGAAGGGCATCCTCCACCCGGGCCTTCTTCTGCTTCATCTCGGCCTCGGTGCCGGCACCGACGGAGACGATGGCCACACCGCCGGTGAGCTTCGCGAGCCGTTCCTGGAGTTTCTCGCGGTCGTACTCGCTCTCGGTGGCGTCGATCTGGTTGCGGATCTGCTGGACTCGGGCGGTGACGTCGGACGACTTGCCGGCACCCTGGACAATCGTCGTCTCGTTCTTGTCTACGGTGATCGTCTTGGCCTTGCCGAGGTGGGAGAGTTCGAGGTTCTCGAGTTTGAGGCCGAGATCCTCGCTGATGAGCGTGCCGCCGGTGAGCACGGCGATGTCGCCGAGCATCGCCTTGCGACGATCGCCGAAGCCGGGCGCCTTCGCCGCACAGATATTGAGCACGCCGCGGAGCTTGTTGACGACCAGCGCCGTCAGCGCGTCGCCGTCGATGTCTTCGGCGATGATCAGCAGCGGCTTGCCCGACTGTGCGACCTTCTCGAGCAAGGGGAGAAGTTCGCGGAGATTCGAGATCTTCTTCTCGTGAATGAGGATCAGGGCGTCAGACAACTCGCAGTCCATCTCAGTCGTGCGGTTGATGAAATAAGGGGAGACATAGCCCTTGTCGAACTGCATGCCGTCGACGAAGCGGACGGTGGTTTCGGTGGTCTTCCCCTCCTCGACGGTGATCACGCCGTCCTTGCCCACCTTCTGCAGCGCCTCGGCGAGCAGATCGCCGATCGAGCGATCATTGTTGGCGGAGATGGCACCGACCTGGGCGATCTCCTCCGGGCGCTCCACCCGCTTGGCCATCTCCGTGAGCCGGGTGGTAGCTGCGGCGACCGCCTTCTCGATGCCACGGCGGACGGCCATCGGGTTGGAACCGGCGGCCACCATCCGGGTGCCCTCGCGGAAGATCGCGCGGGCAAGCACGGTGGCCGTGGTGGTGCCGTCGCCGGCAAGGTCGGAGGTCTTCGAGGCCACCTCGTTGACGAGCTTGGCGCCCATGTTCTCGAAGGCGTCTTCGAGGTCGACCTCCTTGCTGACCGTGACGCCGTCCTTGGTGACCGTGGGGCCACCGAACGACTTGTCAATGATCACGTTGCGGCCGGTCGGACCCATCGTCACCGCCACGGCGCCGGCGAGTTTCTCAACCCCCTTGAGGAGCTTGGCACGGGCGTTGTCGTCGAACAGCAGTTGCTTGGGCACGGAACGATCTCCTGAAAGAGGGCCTGTCTGTGTCGGTGGGAGGGTGTATGGCGTGGCCGACCGGCCACGATCCGCCGCATGATGAGCGGCGGACCGGGCGGGTCGGAATGCAGGCGCGGGCTGAAATGCCCCGCAGCGGGAAACGGTCAGCCGGAAACCTTCGCGAGGATCTCGCTCTCGCGGAGGATCTTTACGTCATGGCCGTCCACCTCGATGTCGCTGCCGGAGTACTTGCCGTAGATCACTTCGTCGCCGACAGCCAGCGACATCGCGGCCCGGGTGCCGTTGTCGAGGAGCTTGCCGGGGCCGAGAGCGACCACATGGCCGCGCTGCGGCTTCTCCTTGGCCGAATCGGGAAGGACGATGCCACCGGCAGTCCGCTCCTCGGCTTCGACGGGGGTCACAACCACGCGGTCTTCGAGCGGACGGATCTTGAGGTTCTTCGCAGCCATCGGGAATCACTCCGGAAAAAGTGGAAGGAAAGTCAGTTCGTATCGGGTGGAGCAGCTTGCCGGGCGGGCGCACACGCCGCCGGCGGGGTCAAAGCGGGATCACATCATCCCGCCCATGCCTCCCATGCCGCCCATGCCCATGCCACCCATGCCGCCCATGCCGCCGCCCATGCCACCCATACCGCCGCCCATGCCGTGGTGATCGTGGCCCTCGCCACCATGCTCCTCCTCGGCCTTCGGGATCTCGGTGATCAGCGACTCGGTCGTGAGCAGGAGGGCAGCCACGCTGGCGGCGTTTTGGAGGGCGGTGCGAACCA
>CANGIH010000246.1 GCA_947453875.1 Planctomycetaceae bacterium
ATGGGAAACGCATACAGTTCCGAGATCTCCTCCGCACTTCGACCCTGCAAACGCATCCGTCCCCGCAGCGCCGCCGGGTCGTCCACCGCTCCGGCCACGAGCCGGTCGAACTTCAGTCGAACCAACGCCGCCGTCGCCACCGGATCGGACAGCGCGTGCCCGAGCGGATGGCGGACGAGCCCGCTCTCGAGGCGGCCTAGGGCGGCATGATCGATCGTCACGCTCGTGGGGATGCCGTCAGGATAGAGCGCGTCATACTCCGCACCGCCGTGGATGATCGCCATCCGTCCGATCAGGTCATGAATCTCCCCGTCGGCGATCCGATCATCGTCGTAGTCAGCGGGAAGAAGCATGAGTTCGGCCCAGCCCGGTGACGAGCTCCCCTGGGGCATCGCATCGGTCGCCCCGTCGAATCCCCTCGCCCGCGCCCAGTCACGCGTCTTGAGGAGCGTGCGGGCGAGGATGTAGGGGAGCGAGTGGTCGGCCGACTGACGGGTGGTCGGGGTCCGCTTGGCCGGATCGGCGATGATCGAGAAGGCCGGCTCGTAGATCGCCACTTCCACCCGGCGGATGCCGGCGATGTCGACCGCGAGGCGGGGGCAACGTCCGAACAGATCGACCAACGCCTGGAGGGCGCCGGCCGACTGGTGCTCGTAGAGGCCGAGCTTGAAGTGCATGGAGTGGATCGCGAAGGCATCACCCGAACACCCCAGTTCGAGATCGAACGGGCTGCGGCCTTCAGGGGTGGGGACGTTTTTCCGGTAGATCGCCAGCGGATTTCGAAACACGTCCCGCGGTCCGACGAAGCCCGCGAGAGAGCGTCGTGCCGCCGATACGGCCACCTCCGCCGACAGTGCGGCCGAGGCCCCCTTGCTGTCGGAGAGTTGGTGGCCGGCACGGATGGCACGGAAAGGGACGTAGTGGGCGACCACCATGCCGATCGCCGACTCGATGCTGTCGAGGTCGCCGCCGAGCGCCGCCGCGTAGGCAGCGGCACTCGCGACGGCCCCATGATGGACATGATCGATCGCATACGTGCGCAACGGGAACACCTCCGCGAGGCGGCCACGAATCTCGTCGATCAGCAGCATCACGCGGAGCGTCGCGTCGCCGTCGAGGCCGGCCTCGCGGGCCGCGGCCAGCGCCACCGGATAGAAATCGTTGTGGCCGAATTCGCCGGCACACCGCCCCTTGGCGGCATCGTGGCCGAAGTTCGTGCCGTTGGAATCCCACTCGCGCACCGCGGAGGCATCGGCGGCCACCCCCAAGCCGACCGCCACGGGACGGCGGCTCCCCAGACAGATCGCCCCTCGACTGCCGATCGCGGGGGTGGAGGCGAGGGCCTCGGCCCGGAGCACCGTCGGGGCATTGGCCCGAAGCGCCAGGGCCGACACGCCGCATCCCACGCTGTCGAGGTGAAAACGCTCGAGGAGGTCGAGCGTTGCCTGCCCGACAGGCTGCGGCCGTCGCAGGAAATCGACGCAGTACTCCGCCAAGCCTCGGGCCTGGTTGGTATCGGCGGAAAGCAGGCGGGTGGTGCCTGTGAGCGTGTCACGGCGGGGAGCGGCCGGCGTGCCGGACGGGACGGGATGGCTCATGGGGAATCGTGGGATGAAACGGGATCGATAGGGACGCGTTCGACAGTTGTAGCGAATCCCCCGACAATGATCCGGTGGCACCTCGAATGTGCCAGAAGTCTTCCGGCCAGCCCGGCCCTCCCCTGACCAGTGTGCCGCCATGCAACCAGAACAGCTCGGTCCATACCGGATCGGCACGCGCCTCGGCCGCGGAGGGATGGGATCGGTGTACGAGGCGGTCGACACGACCAGTGGCGAAAAAGTGGCGGTCAAGGTGCTCGCCGCGCACCTCGCCGACGACCCCGGCCTCAAGGCCCGCTTCCGGTCGGAGATCGACACGCTCAAGGAACTGCGCCACCCCGCGATCGTGCAACTGCTCGCCTTCGGCGAGGATGATGACCAGCCCTACTTCGCCATGGAACTGGTGCGGGGGATGACCGTCGAGCAGATGATCCGCTCGGGGCGTCGCTTCACTTGGCGAGAAACGGTGGCCACCGCCCTCGCCGTCACCCGCGCGTTGAAGGTGGCCCATAACCATGGTGTCGTCCACCGTGATCTCAAGCCCTCGAATCTCCTCGTCACTGAAGGAGTTCCGGTGGGGGAGGGGGTGAAGCTCGCCGACTTCGGCATCGCCAAGCTGTTCGGTGGTGCGGCCCACACCGCGCAGGGCAACATCGTGGGCACGGCGGAATACATGGCCCCCGAGCAGGCGGCGGGGCAGGGGATCGATCACCGAGCCGATCTCTACGCCCTCGGGCTCGTGATGTATGCCATGCTCGCCGGCCGCCCGCCCTTCCGTGGCGGGCAGGTGACCGAGATCATCGAGAAGCAACGCCACACCCCGGCCCCCCGTCTCTCGGCCTCGGTCCCGGGCGTGCCCCCCGAACTCGACACACTCGTCGATCGGCTCCTCGCCAAGGATCCGGCGGCCCGGCCGGCCAGTGCCCTGGCACTGGCGCGACTTCTGACGGCGATCGACACGCTCGTGCCGGAGGGGGATTCCGCCGGCGACAAGATCGTCATCGCCGACCTCCCCGGCACCGCCGCCCCGGAGGCGATCGATCGCCCGATGGCCGGGGATCGCACGACGCTTGCCGGGCTCGAGGGGGATCAGATCCAGCCGCCGATCAGCCGCGCCCCCTCCGACGAGACCTCCCCCTCCTCATCCCGCCGGGCCGACGTGACCGCGTCGATCGGCCTCACAGCCGGGCCGCACACCTCCCCCCGATCAGCACCGGCGCCCGTCGCCAAGCCCGATCCGCCGGACGACACGGGGATGGCGACCGGCCAACGGCCCACCGCCGACGATCCGTCACCGGTGCGGAAGGGGGCCACCGCCGGCTTCCGGGAAGAGATCACCCGGATGCCCCCCGATCGGGCGGCGGCCACCACGCACGTCGGTGGCGGCGCTCGCAGCCGGCACACCAGCCTGGCTGATCTCGACCGGGCCGACCGCGCCCGTCAGCTGCATGTCGAGCAGCGACAGGCGTGGTGGCAGGGGGCGCTTGCGATCCTGCTGCTGGCGGCGGTGATCGGAGGTGGTTGGGCGTTGCTGCGTCCCCCATCCGCCGACACGCTCTACGCGCGGATCAAGGCGGTCTCGAACGATGACAGCCGTGAACTTCGCGACGCCGACGACCTCATCCGCCGCTTCCTCTCGCTCCATCCCACCGACCCGCGCGTCGCGGAGGTGGCCGCACTGGAGCGGACGATCGCGATCGACCGTCTCGAACGCCGGACGCGGCGGAAGCTCCGCTCCGAGCGGTTGCTCGCTCCGATTGAACGGGATTACCGGGCAGCGATGACACGCGAACAGGACAGCCCTTCGGCCTGCCTCGAAGCGCTCCAGGCGATCGTCGCGCTCCACCCGCATCCCGATTCCGAGACCACAACCGATGTCGCCGATGTCGCACTGTGGATCGAACTGACACGGCGGCAGATCGCCCGGCTGACTCCGCTGGCCCAGGAGGAGCAGCAGCAGGATCTCCGTCGCATCGAGGATATCCTGGCGAGTGCCGATTCACTCCGGATCGAGGCAGCGACGTCCGTCGATTTCCTCCGCCGCGACGAGGCCCTCGCCCAGCGAAAGACGCTCCTCCAAAGCATCGTCGATACCTATTCCAGTAGGCCCCACGCCCGGACAGCCGTCCAGGCGGTCGAGGCCCTCCTTGCCGATCAACCCGCCCCATCCGGCCAATCGCCCCCGCCCGCCACCCAAGCCCCCGCACCTGGAGCCGAATCCCCATGAGCGCCCCGCAGCCATCCTCCCCCGCCCGCCGCCGCAGCCACGAGGCGTTTGCCCGTGCCCGGGGGCTGATCCCCGGAGGGGTGAATTCGCCGGCCCGCGCTTTCGGCGGCGTGGGGGGTGAGCCAATCTTCTTCTCACGGGCCGACGGGCAGTGGCTCACCGACATCGACGGCCATCGTTACCTCGACTACATCGGCTCCTGGGGGCCGATGATCCTCGGGCATCGTCACCCGCGTGTCATCGCGGCGATCGAGGGGGCGCTGTCGCGGGGTACCAGCTACGGCGCTCCCACCGAAGCGGAGAGCGGACTGGCCGAGTTGATCATCGCAGCGGTGCCTTCGATCGAGAAGGTGCGAATGGTGAGCTCTGGCACCGAGGCGACCATGAGCGCCGTCCGTCTGGCGCGGGGATTCACCGGGCGAACCGGCGTGGTGAAGTTTGCCGGCAACTACCATGGCCACGTCGATGCGCTGCTCGTCGCCGCCGGGTCGTCGGCCGCCACGCTCGGCGTCCCCGATTCCCCCGGCGTCACCCCGGGCGCCACGCAAGACACCTTCGTCCTCGACTACAACTCCCCGGGGCAACTCGAGGATCTCTTCGCCAGACGGGGCGACGAGATCGCCGCGGTGCTGCTCGAGCCCGTGGTGGGAAACATGGGGCTCGTCATCCCCGCCCCCGAATTCCTCGCCGCGGCGCGGAGGCTCACCGAGCGGCACGGGGCGCTACTGGTGTTCGACGAGGTGATGACCGGATTCCGTCTCGCCTACGGTGGAGCTCAGGAGCTGCTCGGCATCACCCCCGATCTCACCACACTCGGCAAGATCGTGGGAGGCGGGCTGCCGCTGGGGGCCTACGGCGGCCGGCGCGAGATCATGGACAACGTCCTCCCGGCGGGGAAAGTTTTTCAGGCCGGCACGCTCTCCGGCAATCCGCTCGCCGTGGCTGCCGGTACCGCGACACTTCAGGCGTTGCGCGACGACCCTCCCTA
>CANGIH010000247.1 GCA_947453875.1 Planctomycetaceae bacterium
CGTCCGCGAACGATACAGCCTCACCGCCTGGGGAGATGCATGGGTCGGATTCACGGAGATCGTGCTGGCGCTCTCCGGAATCGAAGCGATCGCCAACATGACCGGTATCATGGTGTCGCCGGTGCGGACGACATCCCGGAGGTCGATCCTGCCGGTGCTCGCGGAGGTCGTGGTGCTGAACCTCATCCTTGGCGCGGCGATGAATGCCCTTCCCGACGCCAAGCTGATCGATCCGGAGGGGCACTATCTCGGCACCGACAACATGATGAGCGTGCTGGCCACGGCCTACGTCGGACCGGCATTCAGCCACGCGGCGTCGTTCGTGTTCGGTGCCCTACTCTTGTCGGCCGTCAACACCGCCATCGCCGACCTGATGGCCATTCAGTACATGATGGCCCGTGACGGCGAGCTTCCCGCCATCCTCGGCCGGCTCAACAGCCATGGCGTACCGCAGTACGGCCTCCTGATCGCGATGCTCGTGCCGGCCACGCTGCTGCTGATCTTTCCCGACATCACGCAGCTTGCGGGACTCTATTCGGTGGGGGTGGTCGCGGCGATCAGCATCAATTTGCTGACCACCGGATCAACGTCGCAGTTCGAACTGCGCCCCTGGGAGCGCCGGCTCCTCCTCGGGGTGGGAGCGGTGATGACCTGCATCCTGCTGACCCTTCTCGTCAACAAGCCGAGCGCACGGGCTTTTTCGCTGGTCATCCTCGTGGTGGGGCTGGGAGGGCGCCTGTTCACGCTCGCCGGCCGCTCCACGCACGCTCCGATCGTCGCCAACTCGGCCCGCCTTTTCTCGGTGGCATGCATCGCCGGGCAGTTGGCAGCCACCGCCCTTCTGCCTGTCGCGAGCCCGGCCTCGTTGCTGGTGTCAGCCGCTGCTTCGGGGCTGCTGGTTTGGGTCGGCACACGGATCTCCGATGGAATCCCGACGACGTTGCTGCACGAACCCCTCGACAACCTCGACGGCGACTATCACCCCGTCACGACGTATCTGGTGGCGGCGTCGCGGCCCTCGACGCTCATCGCCGGGGTGATGCAGGATGCCCGCTTCAGTCAGGCCGGCGTGGTGGTGCTCCATGTGAGGGAAGTGGCATTCCCCGTGATGGGTATGGGGAAGGATGTGGACATCGCCAATGATCAGGTGGCCCGCGACGTCTTTGCCGAGGCACTGGCCCCAGCCCGTAGGCTTGGGGTTCCCGTGCGATTGGTCTACCTCATCGGTGGCACAGTCGCGGATCACATCCTGCAAACGGCCATCGACGTCGAGGCCTCGAAGATTTACATGCAGATTCGCAAGCGACGCGGCATTCTCGACTTCTTCAAGGGCGACGTGATCGCCCCGGTGGCCGACCGACTGCCGGAGCGCATGGAACTGATCATCCGGGCATGACGCCGCATCCATGGGCCCGGGATCGAATTCGTGTCATTCCCCTTCCCCCTGTGGCTGCGACATTGACGTTTCCGCGATTTCCTTCCGGAGCCCCGATCGTGACTCCCCGCCTGTTCACCCTCCGTCCACTCGCCCTCGTCCTACCGTTTCTTCTGCCTGGCGCGATCTCGCTCCTCGCGGACGAGCCGTCGGCCTGGAAGAAACATGTCATCAACCACCGCTCGCCTTTCGAGGCCGTCGGTGTCGCCGACATCAACCGCGACGGCAAGCCCGACGTCTTCTGCGGCGATTCCTGGTATGCCGCACCAGCGTGGACACGACACAAGGTGCGCGAGGTCCCGCCGGGCACCAACCCGCACTACCACGAGGACTTCGCCGACGCGCCGCTCGATGTCAACGGCGACGGCAGGACCGACATCGTCACCTGCGCCTACTTCAGCCGTCGGATCAGTTGGGTTGAGCAGCCAGCCGATCCGACGCAGCCCTGGACCGAGCACACGATCGACACACCCGGATCGATGGAAACGGCGTATCTGGTCGATCTCTACGGCGACCAGACGCCCGTCCTGATCCCCAACGTCGGCGGCCAGATGCTCCTTTATGAGCTCGCTTCCCGTGCCCCCACAACCGCATGGACGACACGCACGCTCGCCCCCGCGGGGGCCGGGCATGGCGTCGGCCACGGTGACATCAACCGGGACGGCCGCATCGATCTGATCACGCCGATGGGATGGTACGAACAGCCCGCCGACCGATCGGCCGAATGGGTCTTCCATCCGGAGTTCCAACTCGGCACCGCGAGCATCGGCATCCTCGGCCACGATTTCGACGGCGATGGCGACACCGATGTCGTGTGGGGGATGGGGCACGACTTCGGCCTCCACTGGCTGAAGCAGTCGCTCGACACCGAAGGGAAGCGGACCTGGACGAAGGAGACGATCGACACGAGCTTCTCGCAGGTTCACACGCTCCACCTGGCCGATTTCGACGGCGACGGCGAGATGGACTTCGTCACCGGCAAGCGGATCTATGCCCACGCGAGCGAACCGGGCGCCACGGCCGAGCCCTGCCTGATTCTCTACCGATACGACCGCGCGGCGGCAGCATGGCGGAAGCAGGTGATCTATCAGGGCGATCCGGCGCCCCTTGCGCCGCCGAATCCCGAGCTGCGAGATGCGCAGAAAGACTTCCGTCCCGGCTCGGCCGGCACCGGACTGCAGATGGCTCTCCACGACCTCGACGCCGATGGCGATCTCGACATCGTCGCCCCTGGCAAGTCGGGGCTCTATTGGTTCGAAAATCCCACGCACCAGACCCCATGAAACCATCCGCGATCAAACAACTCCGCGCCAAACTCTCGGGCGACGAGCCGGTCCTCGGGCTGTGGATCACGCTCGAATCGACGGCGATCACCGAGATGGCAGTGGCGATCGGACTCGACTGGGTGGTGATCGACGCCGAGCATGGGCAGCTCGATTGGAAGGAGATCGCCGATCACCTCCGGGCCACCGTCCGTAGTGATACGGTGGCGCTCGTGCGGGTGGCCGAGCTCGATCGGGGCCTCATCAAGCGGGCCCTCGACATCGGCGCCGACGGCATCGTGATCCCATGGATCGAGACTGCCGAGCAGCTGGCCCGCGCGGTGGCGTTTACCCGCTACCCCCCCCAAGGGGAGCGGGGCATCGGCGCCGAACGGGCCACCGGCTGGGGGCAGTGCATGCAAGAGCACACGTCCGAAGCCAACGAGCATGTCCTCGTCGTGCCGATCCTCGAATCGGTCGCGGCGGTGAACGCAGTGCCAGCGATGTGCCAGGTCGACGGCGTCGAGCTTTTTTGGTTCGGCCCCGCCGATTTTTCCTCCACCGCCGGCTTTCGCGGGGAGTGGGAGGGCCCAGGCGTCGCCGCGCAGATCCTCGCGATGAAGGATCGCATCCGACAATCGGGGCGGCACTGCGGCGTGATCGCCACCGGCGACGACAACCTCCATGAGCGCCTCTCGCAGGGCTTCCGAGCCATCGGCATCGGCACCGACACGGGCCTTTTCGTGCGCTCGCTCAAGGGCACGCTCGCGACTGTCGGCCGCGACCAGCCGATCCGCGCCTCGCTCACACCGGAATCGCCGCAGCCGGGCACCGTCGCCCGCCCCCTCCCCCGGCCGCCGGAGACGATGCGCCCCGACCGCCCGGAACAGATCTGCCAGGTGGGGCGCGGCGAACCGTTCGAGATCGCTCCAGGCGTCTCCTTCGAGGGCCTCGTCGGTCGCCAGAACGGCGCCCGCCATCTCACCACCGGCATCGTGACATTCGCCCCCGGAGCCGTCCTCCCCTACCACACCCATCCGTTTTCTGAGTCGGTGACCCTCCTCGACGGGGCGATTGAGGCCGAAGTCGAGGGACGGAGTTACCGGCTCGCCCGGCTCGACAACATCGTCATTCCTCCCGGTCGGGCGCACCAGGTGGCCAATCCCTCGCCGACGCAACCGGCGACGGTCCATGTGGCGATGGCCAGCGACGCCCCGACCCGGGCGCTTGTATCCGAGCGATTCACGAAGACGGCCATGCCGGACGACTCGTGCGGACAGGATCGGGCCGAACGTGTCACCCGGTTCGCCACGGCGCGGCGCGGTTCGGCGGGCCCCAACACCGTCTTCATCGACGGCTTCAACCGCGACCTCATGCCGGGGATCGAGATGAGTGGCGGCTATGGGCTCTTCCAGCCCGGCGGCCGGCTCCCGGCGCATGTCCACGATTTCGATGAATCGATCTGCATCATCTCCGGCACCGCCACCTGCGTCGTCGAGGGGAGGCGCTATTCCATGAGCGACCGCGCCACGGCGCTCGAGCCCCGCGGCCGGGTCCATTATTTCGTCAATGAATCGGATCTGCCGATGGAGATGCTCTGGGTGTACGCCGGCCCGGTGCCGGAGCGGATCATCGTCGCCGAAGCCTGCGCAACCCCGGAAGGAAACCCGTGGCGATGACTTCCCCTGCTCCGTTTACCGTCTCGCTGACCGCCGACTTCTACGAATCCGACGGCCAGCCGAAATACCGCGATATCGGTCTCGACCGCTTCGCGGTCGAGACCCGGTTCGCGGTCGGTCGCTTCGCCGACCATCGTGCAGAGATCGCCTCGGAGCAGCTCGCCGGCAGCAATGGTGTCGTCGTCCTCACACCACGCGTCACGGCGCGGAGCCTGGCCGCGAGCGCTGACCTGCTCGTCGTCTCCCGATTCGGTGTCGGCTACGACAGCGTCGATGTCCCTGCCTGCACCGCCGCCGACGTGGTGCTCTGCATCGCCTCAGGCGCCGTCGACAGGCCCGTCGCGGAGGCGACGGTGGGGTGGATGCTCGCGCTCACGCACCACCTCCGCGTGAAGGACAACCTCGTCCGCCAGGCCCAGTGGAACGACCGCAGCCAG
>CANGIH010000248.1 GCA_947453875.1 Planctomycetaceae bacterium
AATCGGAAATCCCCGACTTGCAACGGATCTGGACCAACTGCTCACCGAGCGGGTAATCCTCCGGAACGAACACGGTCGCCTTGAAGGTGTTGTCGTCGACCGGGGTGAGGCCACGGACGACCAGCGGGCTGGTCGCCGCCGGACCGGCCGGAGTGTGGAAGAGCAACTCTTCGGCGTCCTTCAGGCGGGCTCCCTGGAACGTCAGTTCACGGTCACCCCCGCGCTGGACGCCGCGCGGCATGACGAGGTTGAGCTGGGGAAACGACGCCACTGCGAGCGACGGCGACAAGAACGCCGTGACAAGAGCCGTGACAGCGGCCACCCTCATCCCCAAGCCGGTGCCCCGGAGGATCTCCGCCACGACCCGGCCCGGGCTAACCGACGTCACTCCGCGCGCCACTACACTCCGGGCGGGTCTTGCCGCCTCTGCTCCTTAAGGAATGGAAGAGGGAGGGATTGAAGAGGGAGGATCGACGGCATCGACGCGGCAGGATCGGGTCGCCCGCGGCACCGTGTCAGGCGATCAACTCCTGACGGACCTTGCCGCCATCGACGATTTCGATCGGACGATCACCCGGAGCCATCAGCTCCTTGTCGGCGACGATGCCGAGACGATCATAGATCGTGGTGGCCCAATCCTCGACGGTGAGAGGATCATCCTCCGGCTCGCTCGCCGTCGCATTGCTCGATCCGTAGACGATGCCCTGCTTGAGGCCGCCACCAGCCATGACCACGCTGAAAACCTTCGGCCAATGATCGCGGCCGGCGGTGGCGTTGATCTTCGGTGTCCGCCCGAACTCCGAGCAGACACAGACGAGCGTCGAGGCGAGCAGCCCGGTGCGGTCGAGGTCGCGGATCAGCGTCGCGAACCCCTGATCGAAGGCGGGCAGTTGCCCCTTCATGGAGCCGGCGATGTTGTCGTGCATGTCCCAACCGCCGTAGGTCATCGTCACGAACCGGACCCCCGACTCAACGAGCCGACGAGACAGCAGCATCCGCATACCGGCCTGGTTGCGGCCATATTCTTCCTTGATCGCGTCCGATTCCTTCGTCATGTCGAAGGCTTCGCGAGCCTTGTCGGAGCTGATCAGGCTGTAGGCCCGGTCGTAGAAAGTGTCGAGGGCGTCGAGCGAGTCGCTCTGCTCCTTCTCGCGGAAGTGGTCGTTGACGACCTCGAGCATCCGGCGACGCTTGTCGAACCTCGGGACGTCGACGCCACCGGGCAGGCTCAGGTCCTTGACCTGGAAATTGCCGTCCGCGGGATCGCTGCCGAGGCTGAATCCGGCATACGACGAGCTCAGGTAGCCGGTGCCGGCATACTCATTTGGCTGGTTCGGGATGCAGACATAGGGGGGGAGATTGTTGCGGGGCCCGTACTCATGAGCCACCACCGAACCGATGCTGGGATACTGGAGCGCCGGGCTGGGCCGATAGCCCGTGAACATGTTGTGCGTGCCGCGCTCATGGGCGGCCTCGCCATGGGTCATCGACCGGCAGATCGCCAGTTTGTCGGCGATCTTCGCGGTGTGCGGGAGGAGTTCGCCGACGCGGACACCGGCGACGTTCGTCTCGATGCTCCCGAGCGGGCCGCGGTACTCAACCGGGGCGAACGGCTTGGGGTCGAACGTCTCCTGATGGGCCATGCCGCCCGGGAGGAAAATGCAGATCACCGACTTGGCCGTGCCCTCGCGGCTGGCGTAGTTCTTGATGTCGCCCCGGGCCTGCTTCATCCGAAAGAAGTCGCCGAGCGAGAGGCCCAAGCCCCCCACCACGCCGACTGAGAGAAAGCCACGCCGGGCCAGTTCGTTGCCGCTGCACTTCATGGGTGACGCACTCCTGCTGACTCGAAAAAGACGAATCAAACAGAATTCTGACACCTGTTTTAGGGGATGTCGAGCACCACCCCCCTCGTTCGGTGGATCTCCGACGCCGGCAGCCCCCTCGCCGAGAGGACCGCCATTTCATCGCAAGTCATTTTCCATCAAGCAGTTAATGCACGCCGACCACGATCACCTTGAGGTGAATCGTGCCGTCGAATAATCGACCGCGAGGTTGGAACCTTTGACCGACACACCCGGACTACCGCTCCGCAGGGAGGTCGCGGATCACGTTCCGCCAGTGGGTGACGGTGGCGTCGGAGCGGGTTTCCGTTTCGGCGACGGCCAGGCGGATGCACCGCAGGGCATCGAACAGCGCACTGGCATGACGAAGCCCCTCGCGGACCTGATCATCGTCGCCATCGGGGCCGATCGAGGCCGTGCTGTCGATGAAACCGTTGCGCTGCTGGATGATCCCGATCCTGGTGATGTAGGCCACCCAGGGCTCGATGACATCGATCAGGCCCGCCACATCGAGGGCGGCGGCCCCGGCGAGGGGTTCGTCGAACGCGCCGAGGTTCGCGCCGGTTGCCTGACGCCCCTTGGTGAGCATCCGGCCCGCTTGGCCGGGGGCCAGACTGAAGACCGCTGCGTCGTTCCCGATGCCGATCGTCGGCTGGATCTGCTCGTCGATGCCCGACTCCGGTAGGGCGAACGTCCAGAGAGCCCCTCCCTCCACGCTCGACTTCTTCGGCTCGGGCACCTGATAGCCATCGGGCACCGAGCCGGGATTGAGGGAACGGATCTGATCGACGAAGTCATCGGCGAGGACAAACAGATCAGAGAGCCCTTCGCGGAAGAGCTTTGGGTCGTCGAGCTTGAGGGCCACCGCCGGCTCCACCAGTGGCAACGGCTCGGTGGAAGAAGGGAGGTCACGCTGCAGGCGAGCCGCCTTCGCCTTGGAATCGATGACCAGCGCCATCTGTCCGTCGGCGAGCGCCGGGAGCATCTTCGTCCGCAGCGTTGTCACCAATCGCTCCGCGAGGGGCGCGAGTTGCGTCGTCGTCTGCTCGAATCGCTCCCGCGAGTCCTCGTCGGCCTTCGGCAGGAGGTTCCGCGTACCGAAATCCCACGCCATCCTCCCCCAGGAGACGAAGTCGTCGAACTGATCGGGATGAGGCTTCGTCCGCATCACCAGCGACGCCAGCGGCGTTCCACCGGTGTGCTCCAGGAGATCGAGCCGCTTCGAACCGTCGAGAACGCCGTTCCTCGCCCAGTCCCATGCATAGCCCTCGTATCCGCCGTCATTGAGGAAGGAGTAGCTCATCGCCGGTCCGGGCACCGGCAGACGACGCTCGTAGCCCGCCGCCATCTTCTCGAGGATCTCGCGGGCCTCGCGGGCCGCCCCCTCGGGCAGTTCTGCGGAATCGGCGAGCGTGTCGGTGAGCTCGGCGATCTGCCTGAGATCGGCGGCCGACGGTGCCACCGCCTTCGCCAGCGCCTCGCTCATGTAGGTGATCGACGTGATCCGCTTGTCCTTATGCTGACGGAGCGGCTCGAAGGGCTTCGTGGTCGCCAGCCCCTCGCCAACGCCTGCCGGCGCCACGAGTTTTTCGAGATGATCGGCGGAATCACCGATCGAGATCACCACGCGATCGCCGATGACGCCGATGGCGACGACCAGATCGAGATCCCGCAGCGCCTTGCGGACCTTCTCCATGTCCGCCTCAGCGACCCCATCCTGGTCTCGCACCACTTCGCCCCAAGGCACGAGACCACCGTCGATCGACAGGGTCACGACTTCACCGCCGGCGATCTTCTTCCGCTCAAGCGCGTCGGCGAAGGCGGGGTTGGTCTGGGTGACGAGCTTGAGGAGCACCTCGATCCGCTTCAACTGCGAGGTGGCGATCTCGAGCTTGCCGGTCCTGAAGCCCCACACGAGATCGGGAACGACGATCTTCTCGGCATTGTCGGCGAGCGCCTGGAGAATCATTCGCGCCGTGAGCGGATTGCCCGGAGCGGCACTTTGCAACTCGAACTCCTCGATCTCGGCAACCTGACGGCGGACCGGCACGATCGACATCCCGCGCTCGATCGACGAACCATCGTCATCGTCTGCGTCATCGTCGTCATCCATCTCGAGGCGGTCGAGTTCGAGCCGATCGACCTCGACGCCGACCGGCGCACCGCCACGTGCCATCTGGAGGATGTTGGCGGCGTTTTGCGCCTGATTCACCTTCTGGATCAGCTCCACGAAAGTGATGCAGGAGGGCTCGCCGTAGAGGAAGGTGTCGGTGGAGACCATGTCTTGGAGGAGCTCGACCGCCTGCTGGTTCTCCGGAAGCTGGAGATAGGTGTCGAGCATCGACAGCGGGCTGCCTGGCTGGAGCTTCTGCTCCTCGAACTGGTCCAGCGCCTGTGCCACCGCCGGAAGCCTGCGGAGCGACGCGATCGCATTGCTGCCGAGAAGGATGTCGACCTGTTCCCTGAGGCGGAGCGTCGCCGAGACGAATGCCGCATCCTTCGGGATCATCGCCACGCCCCCCTGCAGGGCGTCGTCGCCACGGATGGCGAGGGGAAAGGCCGCAGGGAGGAGGGCAAACAGGCCTGCAAGCAGGGGCGAGCAGAAGCCCGCGGCGCGGCGAGCGGCGAAGCGGACGGGGGAGACGCTGGCCATGGCTGGTCCTTTTCATGGGATCGCGGGAGGCCTGTCGGTGACGCCCCCACACACGGCCGATAGGATACGGCAGCCCGCGGCGGCGGGGAAAGCTGATTCCGCCACCTTTTCATCCCCCCGGGGACGTGACGTGCGGATCGGCTCCACCCTCATCGTCGACACCTTCGCCGAGGCCTTCCGGCTGCGTTACACGCGGATTCTCGTCACGGCCCACGATTCCCACTGGCTCGATTCCGGGCTCCGGGCAGCGTGCGGCTACGGCACGAGCGTCCTTGGCTGCGATGCCGAGATCGGCGTCGAAAGGATGCTGTCACC
>CANGIH010000249.1 GCA_947453875.1 Planctomycetaceae bacterium
AGGTCGATCGACTTGAGGCTCTCGTCGTAGCGGTGCGACTCGCTCCGGCCGGTCACCCAGTGGAGGACGAAGTTCGTCGTCGGCACGAGGACGACGTTGCCGGAGTAGGTGTTGAAGGCGTACTTGCCCGGGCCGAGGGCCCGCTCCCACACGCCCCGCTCCCCCTCGGCGACGCGTTCGCCGTGGCGGAAGGTGGCGCCGGAGATGTCGTTGCCGGTGCGTCCGATGTAGCTGACGACGACGCCCACCGAGCCGATCGGCACGACCGTCTTCGGGATCATCTCCACCGTCGCGAACCAGCGGTTCACGAAGTAGGTGCCATCGGTGAGGGGCATGTGCTGGCGGCCGCGGCGGCCACCGGCCCGGAGGAATGCCTCCGGATCCTGGTAGTTGTTGTGGTAATTGGCGTCGGCCAGATCACCACCGACGGTGGGGGCGATGATCTCACCCGGCGCGAGCGACGGGCCGTCGTGGACGGTGACGATCGCGAGCGAGTCGGCGGGAGGGTCCGCTGCGACGGCGACCCCATCATGGTCGGGAATCGCCGCCACGGCCGTCCCCTTGCCGACGACGACCGGATCGAAGCCGGAGGCGGCACGGAGTTCGGTGAGCCAGCGGCCGAGCGACTCCTGCTCGGCACGGGTCTGCACGACCTTGAGCGCGAAGACGGCGTTCTCGCTGATCACGGTGAACAGCGCCGGGTTGATCGCATAGACACCTTCGCGGAGGATCGCCCGCTGGCGGCCCTTCTGGCCGGCCACGATCCGGCCGGTCGTGGCGTCGGCGATGGGCTCCAGGCCAAGGAAGCCGCGGGTATCCTGGAAGTTGTTGCACTCGACGACCCGGGCGAGCGTCTGGCTGGGGGGAAGGGGCTCGCCGTCACGGGCGAAGACGTAGCCGATCTTCCCCTCGGGAATGCTCACCAGCGCCACGGTGTGGATGGCGTACTGCCACCGCCACCATCCGAAGTGGAGGCCACCGCGGAGAATGTCGGCCTGGTAGCCGGCCTCGGCGGCCGGGGCGACGATTCGCCCCTCCGGCACGCTGCCGGCCATCGACCACCACTTCTCCACGACGCCGATCCGGTCGTTGGGGATCCAGCGAAAGCAGAGCCAGAACAACACCGCCGCGCCGACCACGATCCCCGCCGGCAGCCAGGTGAGGAAGAACGACAGCGCTCCGACGGGAAGTTGTGGCGGGATCGGCAGGGAGAAGTCCGTGGAGCGGACCGCGAGACAGACCATGCCCGTGAGGGAATCATGGACAGACACGTGAGAAGCCCTCCGGCGTCGGAAGCCAGACCGGGGGCCCGTGGAAGGCCACCGGGAAGACCGACGCCCGTAGAAACCCAGGGCCTTCGCGCTCCTGCGGGGAGCGAAAGAGTGCCCTTTCAATTCGGGTCGGACACCGCGTCCGACCATGCCTACGGGGTTAGCTGACGGGCTAGGGCTTGAAAGTACCCCGGTTCACTCGCGTGAACCTACGCCCCGGGTATGGCCGCCGCCTCGCAAGGGCGATCGACCACACCGGTTGGTTCCCCCGTTCGCGGCCTCTCGGCCACGACTCGGCGACTCAGGAATTATACCACCGGCGGTCAAGGGAGGCAGTGCGGATTTTCTTGGGATGACGCGCAACCGCCGCGGCGACAGGCAGATCGGATCAATCGCCCGAGCGTCGGCGAGGCGCATGCGGTCAGGCCTTGGCCCCGGCCGACGGGTGCGTCGATCGCCGCCGTGGTATTCTCCGCCACCCTTTTGGAGGAAATCTTCATGCTTCGCCTTGTTTCGTGCGCAGTTGTGGCCTGTTCCCTCGTCTTCGCCCCGGTCGTTTCCGCCGCCGAGCCCCCCGCCGGCAAGGACCGGCCCCTTGAGGTGCTCTACATCACCGGCGGGTGCTGCCACGACTACGACGTCCAGAAGGTGCTCATCGCCAAGGGGATGGCGGCCCGGGCCAGGATCCGCACGACGGTCGTGCAGGAGGGGGGCACGTCGACGAACCATCCGATTTCGATCTACGACAAGCCCGACTGGTCGAAGGGCTATGACGTCGTCTTTCACAACGAGTGCTTCTCCGACGTGAAGGATCCGACCTTCCTGAAAAAGATCCTCGCCGAGCATGAGAAGGGGGTGCCGGCGGTCCTCATGCACTGCGCGATGCACTGCTATCGGGTCGGCAACGACGACTGGTTCAAGTTCTGTGGGATCACCTCCCCCGGCCACGGCGCCCACTACGCCTACACCTGCAAGCTGAAGGGAGAGCATCCGATCCTCGCCGGGCTGCCGCTGGAATGGGAGGTGCCGAAGGAGGAGCTCTACTATTCCGACAAGGTGTGGTCGACAGCCACTCCGCTCGGCGAGGCGATGAGCACCGACCGCAATGCCATGCAGACCTGCATCTGGACGAATCAGTTCGGCAAGACCCGCGTTTTCGGGACGACAATCGGCCACTACGCCGAGACGGTGGCAACGCCGGAATTCCTCGGGCTCGTCACCAGGGGCACCCTCTGGGCGGCCGGGAAGCTCGATGAGGATGGCAGCCCGGTCGACGGCCTGGAACTGACCGAGGCGGAGAAGGCGGCGATTCTTGACCCTGCCCCGGAACCGCAGCCGACACCCGCCAAGTGAGCCGAAGCCCTCCGCGGGAACAGTCATCCCCGGCCTGTCTGGTCGGCAAGGATCGCTACGCCTGCGGATCCATGGCCCCCGCCTGACAGCCGCTTCGGGCATGGTACGATTCCCCCGAAGCGGTTCAGCATCCCTGAAGGAGGCAGCTTGTGGCACGTGCGGCGCTCGCCCTCGAGGACGGCACGGTCTATCTCGGTGAGTCATTTGGCGGCCGGGGCACCGCGTCGGGCGAGGTCTGTTTCAATACCTCGATGACCGGCTACCAGGAGATCCTCACCGACCCGAGCTACCGCGGTCAGATCCTCTGCATGACCACGCCGCAGATCGGCAATTACGGCGTCAATGCCGATGACGTGGAAAGCGCCGGCATCCACATGGCCGGTTTCATCGTCCGCGAGGCCAGCCGGATCCCCAGCAACTTCACCGCCACCGGGGCGCTGCAGGACTATCTCGCGAAAGCCAGCGTGATCGGCTTGGCGGGCATCGACACCAGGGCCCTCGTCCGCCGTCTGCGGATCCGGGGGGCGATGACCGGCGTGATCTCGAGCGAGATCCTCGACCGCGAGAAACTCGTTGCGATGGCCCGGTCGGCACCGACGCTCGTCGGCCGCGACCTCGTGGCCGAGGTGATGCCCACGGGTGAGAGTGCATGGACGCAACCGCTCGACGAATCGGCCACGCCCCTTCCCCAGCCCACCGAGGGGGGAGTCTATGCGGAAGTCGCTTCCGCCGGCCCCGTCAGGCATGTTGTCGCCCTCGACTACGGAATGAAATGGAACATCGCCCGGCATCTGGTCAGCAGCGGCTGCCGGGTGACGATCCTCCCCGGCCTGGTCTCCGCGGCGGAGGTCCTCGCCCACCGGCCCGACGGCGTGTTTCTCTCCAACGGCCCAGGTGATCCCGAAGTGCTCACCTCCTGCGTGGAGACGGTCCGCGGCCTGGTCGGCAAAGTACCGCTGTTCGGGATCTGTCTGGGCCATCAGCTTCTCGCGCTTTCCTGTGGTGCCAAGACGTTCAAGCTCAAGTTCGGCCACCGCGGCGCCAATCAGCCGGTGATGGATCTCCACACCGGTCGGGTCGAGATCACCTCGCAGAACCACGGCTTCGCCGTTGACGAGGCCACGCTCCCCGCCGAACTCGAGGTCACCCACCGCAATCTCAACGACGGCACGATCGAAGGGGTGCGCCATCGCACCGCGAAGGCCGCCAGCGTGCAGTATCACCCCGAGGCGGCGGCTGGCCCGCACGACGCCGCCTATCTCTTCGGTGCCTTCCACCGCCTCATGGCGTGAAGGGGGCGATCGTGTAGTCGGCGACGTCGGGCTTCAGCGACTCGACGCTCCGCCCGTCGATCGCCCACACCCGGTGCTGGGCGACCGCGAGCGCCACGGTGCGATCTTCTTCGCCATGCCGGTCGACGGCCACCACGCGGACTGACTCGAAGCCGTCATCCGACGCCAGTCGCCAGACGACGGTCCCCTGGCTACTCCCCGGGTCGGTGGCGGCGAGATAGAGATGCCCCTCGGGCCCGAGGACGGCCCGGTCCGCTCCGGGGAATGGGTGGGGGGTGCCGATCGGGCGGAACTCGTGCGGATTGCCCAGCGGGGCCTTGAAAAGTTGCCCATCTCCGGCACTCGCGACAGCCAACGCCCCATCAGGAAGCAGGGCCAATCCACCGATCCGCCCCACTTTCGTGCAGTCGCTCGTCTCGCCACCGAGCCGTTCATCGCGGAGGAAGATGTGGGGCGAGCCGTGTCCCTGGGGAGGGATGCGGTAGACCACGGGGCGGCAGGCGTCGGTCACGTACACGCTGCCGTCGTCGGCCACGACGAGGTCGTCGGGGAGGATCACATCGGCCCCGCGCAGCAGGGGTGCGAGGTCATGGCTGCCGACAAATCGTCGTCCTGCGATGTCAAACACGCACACCCGGCCGATGCGATGGATCGTGTCGTCGCCGGGCGACTTCCGTGGCGACAGACTCCGCCCCCCCACGCCGCGGTGGCCGACCGCCACATAGGCCTTGCCGTCGCGCTCCCGCACCGCCATCGACGTGACCAGCAGCGGATGATCGAGAAGATCGACACAGCGTCCGTCCAGTTCGACGAGGACGAGCTTTCCCTGTTTCTGGCTCGAGACGAGAAAAGCGCCGAGTGCCGGCGACCAGGTGCATCCGCCC
>CANGIH010000250.1 GCA_947453875.1 Planctomycetaceae bacterium
ATCATTCCGGGGATTCCCTGAGCGAACGCCCGCACCGCCCGGACGGCTGCCGAGCGGGAGAGCCCGGCAATCGCCCGGTCGCGGACTTTCGCATCTCCAGAGCGGGTCAGCCGCTCGAGCATGTAGGGGGGGACGATGCACTGGACCGGGGACCGGCAGGACGACGCACGACGACCACGCAAGGAGAGACGGGGCATCTGGGAAATCCAGGAAGAGCAACAGAGAGGGCGAGACTGCGGAATCCGTCCCGATGGCGCGACCAATCCTGTGAACGGGCGTCGGAACGTGTCGATCGAAGGAAGCGCTGCCGATCGTGCGGATTATCCGCCCGGCGACGAACGTCGGCAAGCACCGAGGGGATGGCGTATGGACGAGCGTGGCTGTCGATCGGCACTCCGGCCGGCGCTCCTCATGGCGATCGCAACCGCCCTGGTCGCCCCCCCGGCGAGCGCCGGCGATGCTGTCGGCCTCTGGCGCGGGCTCAAGGCGGCGGCGCAGACCCTTCACCGGGAACGGCCGGCGACCTGCCAGGATGACCGGGTCGAGCAACTCGCCAGCGAGATCGACTGGCTGGAGCACCACATCGACACCTACGGGTCGATCGTCGCAAAGCAACCGGACGTGTGGGGCCAGAGCCGCCTCACCCGCCACCGCTACGAATACGAATCGCAGATGAAGGCGCAGCTGGGCAATTTCCAGGACCTCAACAACGCGAGCATCAGCCGGAGCGATCAGTCGTTTGTCGGTCTGGCGATGGCCATGAGCCATGGGAGTACCGGGGCGACTCCCCCGAGCTTCACCACCGTCCAGAACCTGATCTCCAACCCCGTCGATCCCTCCAGCGGCGTCATCGACCGGGCTGCCCCGTTCAGCACGGGGACGCAACAGCCATTCGCCAGCTTCGGCATGGGGAACAACAACGCCGTCAGCCTCGAGCCGACGATTCATCTCGATCACCTGTCGCAGTACATCGAGCATCTCGATGAGCTGCGACGGATCAACGAGGGGGACGACACCGTCGACTCCCCCGGCTACGCGCTCAACCTCGTCCGCATCCCGATCTCGATCCTTCCCGGCAAGAGCACGCAGCAGGGGCACGGAGCCGAGGTCACGGTGATCGGCGAGGCGCAGCTGGGGGACGATCTCCTTCCCACCACGTTCCGCAACATGGTGATCAACGATCTCATCGACCTCCTCGCACCGGGGTTGACCTTCGCCGTCAACAACGGGGAGGTCCGCACGGCCCTCTGCATGACGAGCGACACCGGGGAGGCGAACACCTTCGAAGCCCGGATTCTCCCCGATGGCCGGGCCATCCCCGAAGGACAGGCCCCTCTCGATGCCGGGCGCGAGGAAGTCCGGCAGAGGCTCGTGGCCAAGGTCCGCAAGGCGATGCGGGCCCACACCGTCTCGGTGTCGGTGCCGACGGCGAAGATGCGGCGGGCACGGATGCCGCTCCCACCGGAAGAACTCGTCGACGTCGTCGGCGAAGTCCAAGTGGCGATCATGCTACGAGCGACGTTCGATGCCCTCGGCGCCAACCCCGCCAATCGCCCCTGCCTCGAATACAACGACGTCCGTGGCTTTCTCGGGGAGGAGTTACAGGCCGCCTACGACTTCCTCTCGCAGGACCGCCAGGTGGCGGTGTGGGAAGAGATGCCGGGCTGGAACCTCGCGGAGCTGATCCGCAGCCATCGGATGGGTGAGCTCGAGCTCCGCCGCCGGGCGTTCTTCGATTCGCTCGGCGTCGATGAACCGGCACCGACGAGCCCTTTTCTCACCGAGCCGGCGGTGGGAAGTGCCTGCCGCGGGTCATGCGAGAACGACGTCGGCTCCTGCCGCATCTGCCGAACGACGACCGCGGTGCTCGCCTGGACGATCCTCGTCGAATCGGCGCTTCTCAACGAGCGACTCAGCGAGGACATGCGGAACATCTCGGCCGCCAAGGGAATGATGGGAACGTGTGCCTTCGCCGATCCGTTCTACGGGCCAAACCCCAGCCCAGAGGCCCGCGACGGCTTCAACGACTACGTCCGCCGCCGCTGGCCGATCCGGATCTTCGCGCTCGACCCGGTTTCCGACGAGCAAAATGTGGAAGACATGTTCTCCCAGCGGCGCGAAATGCAGCTGGCCCTGGCGATGGCGGTGGCCCATGGACGCGCCAGCCGGCAGACGATGGCCCGCTACGACCGCGCCCTGCAGACGAACATGGCGACCATCGGCCTCAACCAGACCGCCGTCGGCTTCACCCATGGCTCCGACACGTTCGGCTGGCGCTTCTATCCCCGCATCCAGTCGCCCCCGACGCAGAACAACATCGTCGCCTTCCGCGACACGCTCATCGGCACGAATTCCCGGAAGCAAGACCTCTCAAAACGCTGCATCGAGCCGGGGATGCGTGAATGCACGGCGATGATCGTGATGCCCTCCTTCGTCCCGTATGTCACCTTCGACATCCGCACGAACTGGTTCTCGCTCACCAATCCGAAATCGACCGACCAGAGCATGCGGCAGGCGATGAAGCTCTCCCGGAGCGTCAAGTCGATGCAGCAGTCGGCGGCATTGTGCGCCCAGAATGCCGGGGCCTACCGCGACGGCGAGGTGGCCCGGCTGATGCGGCGTGTCGACCAGCTCGACCGGGAGCTTCCGCTCCAGACGATGATCACGCAGATTCCCTACGAGAACACCAGCGGCGGCTTTGAGCTGTTCAACACCGGCGTCACCGATCTCGCCCCGGAACTTGTCGGCTATTACGGCGCCGAGGGGATCGATACGATGGGCACGACGGTGGTGTTCCTCGTCGGCAAGGGCTTCAACCTCCACGACACGAGTGTCATCGCCGGTGGGAAGTCGGTTCCGATCACGCTCATCAGTCGGCAGGTCCTCCGCGCCGAGATTCCACCTGGCGTGCAGACGATCCGCCTCCCCTCCGGGAATCAGACCGCGCCGGCGACGGCCGCGACACGGCGACCGTCCCTCCGCAGGGTCGTCTCGCGTCGCCCTGATTCGGAAATCAGGCTCATCAGCGGCACCGAACAGATCCCGACCCCGGCCGGCGACCCGCACAACCCGCTCCGCGAAGAATCGTTGTCCGCTTCCTCAGGGGGCCAGCAACCCCGCTCCGTGCTCCCGCGGAAATCACTCGTTCTTCCGCTGCCGAATCCGCCGGCCCCGCCGCCGCCATCCCTCTGCCAAGACGACGATCCCTGCACCGAATGCTGCGACATCGAGCAGTATGTCGACATCCACATGGCGACCCCCTACGGTGTCAGCGATCATCTCCTCATCCCGGTCTACGCCCCCGGCGACGCCCCCGCGCAGTCGGCATCCTGCGAACTCGCCTTCGCCCCCGACATTGGAGTCGAACTGACGACCACCAAGACGAAGACGGGCGGCTGGCGGATCAATGAATTCTTCCAGGGAAGCAGCGATCGAATCACCATCCAGGCGCCGTTGTCATTCGCCGCCCCGGCGGGCGCCGAACTGCGCTACACGCTGACCGACGACAAGACCGGAAACACCGTCGGCACCTTCTCGATTCCGGCGCCGTCATTCCATTCGGCGTCGCACGCCTACGTGCTCTCCGGCGCCGATCTGCGCAACTTCGTCGGTGACACCTCACGGCCTGCCACCGACAAGACGCTCCGCGGCGCCATCAAGCCCTATATTGACCACCTCGGCGCGATGCAAAACGGGGTGGGGATTCCAGACGTGGCCTGCGATCTCACGCTCACCGCAGAACTTGTCGCCGGGCAGCAGTCGATCCCGATCGGTGGCTCGATCCAGGTCAAGGTCCGCCGGGCCGATCAGGTGATCGACGATCCAGCCGCGCCATAGGCTTCAGCCATTGACGACATGCTGCGGGCTGCCGGCGAGGAACGCCGCCACATTGCCGGCGGTCGTCGCGAGGAGTCGGCGGCGGGCGTCACGCGTCGCCCAGGCGATGTGGGGAGTGATCACGCACCGCGGCGCGGAGAGCAAGGGATTCGATGGCGACGGCGGCTCCACCGAAAGGACGTCGAGCCCCGCCCCGGCGATCCGCCCGGCATGAAGCGCCGCCGCCAGATCGGCCTCGTTGACAAGCGCCCCCCGCGCGGTGTTGAGGAGAAACGCCGTCGGCTTCATCTGCCCGATCCGCCGGGCGTTGACGAGCGCATTGGTATCGGGGGTGAGGGGGCAGTGGAGGCTGATGACGTCGCTCTCCTCAAAAAGCGTGTCGAGATCGACGGCTGCCGGGTCGCCGTCGGGGTTGCGGCGGTGGTAGATGACCTTCATCCCGAAGGCGCGGGCGACATGCCCCACCGCCCGGCCGATCCGGCCATGCCCGACGATCCCGAACGTCAGCCCGGAAAGCTCCACGAGATCACCGTCCCAGTAGCAGAAATCGGGGCAGGCGGCCCAACGCCCCGCATGGACCGATGCGTCGTGATGGCCGGTGTGGTTGGTGAGTTCGAGGAGGAGCGCGAAGACGGCCTGGGCGACGTTCGGCGTGCTGTACTCGGGGACGTTGCAGACCGGGATCCCGCGAGCCTTCGCCGCGGCGACGTCGACGACGTTGTAGCCGGTGGCGAGGACGCAGATCAGCTTGAGCCGCGGCAGCGCCGCGATCGCCTCAGCCGTGAGCACCGTCTTGTTCGTGAGCACGACATCCGCATCGGAAGCGCGGGCGGCGATATCGCCCGGCTTCGTCCGATCGTGGACGGTGAGCTCCCCGAGGCGCTCGAGCGGCTCCCAGGAGAGGTCGCCGGGGTTGGCGGTGTGGCCGTCGAGAACAACGATCTTCGTCATGGTGGCACC
>CANGIH010000251.1 GCA_947453875.1 Planctomycetaceae bacterium
CGATGCGGGGCGATCTCCCCCGCCACCTCCTCCAGTCGTATCGCCTCGTCACGTATGGCTTTGCCCACGATCTTTCCACCCCATGGCATGTGGGGCTCAACATGCTCACCCTCTGGTTCTTCGGCCCGGAGGCTGAGGATCGGATCGGCAGGACGGAGTTCTTCCGCTTCTGGCTGACGGCGGTCGTGGTCGCCGGCCTCACCTGGATGGCGAGCGTGCTGGTGGGAAATTCCGCCCACGCCGGATCTGAGTGGCTGGTCGGTGCCAGCGGAGCGGTAATGGCGACGTTGGCGCTCTACATCTGGCACAACCCCCATCAGGAACTCCTCCTCTGGGGCATCCTTCCGATCCCGGCCTGGGCCCTCGGCCTCCTCTACTTCTTCTCCGACATCAACGGCGCCTATCACGGCAGCGGCAATGTGGCCCACTTCGCCCACATCGGCGGAGCGCTGTTCGGACTGGCCTACGCGTGGAGGGGCTGGAACATCGGCGAATGGCTCGAGAGCCCGCTTCGCTTCCTCAAGACCGGCCACCGGCTCCGCGTCCATCGCCCCGACGACGGCCCTGCCGCACCATGGGGGGAAAGCCGCCACGCCTCGCCCCCCGAGGATGACGCGGCACTCCGCGACGCTGTCGACCGGATTCTCGAGAAGATCAGTCGCTCGGGCGAGGGGAGCCTCACTCCGGAAGAACGCGACACGCTCACGCGTGCCAGCCGCAGGCTCAAGGAACGGCTGCGCTGACCGCGGCCGGCGCGTGTCCCTTTTGTCGCGTGCCCACCGTCATCGCACCGAGCAACGCACCGAGGCTCCTCGCCGCCGCGGCAGATCCGCGTCTGGTGGCCCGCGGGCGCCCCGCGAACCTGCCCCACCGATCGCCCGGAGATGGCTCGCTCCGCGAGTCGTTGTCGGCGCCCCCCTCGTTCTGGCGATGGCCTGCCTGCTGGCATCGCGGTGGCGCACACCCCCTCCCCCATCGGCCACAGCGCATTCCCCGCCGCCGCTTGCCCGACAATCGGCGGCGGTTGCCGAGAGCTATGAAGGGCTGGCTGCCGAGGGAGCGAGTCTCGGCCGCCGTGTGGTCGCGCGTTTTCCTGCCATGCCGCAGTCGACGTCGCTTCTGGCCACGATCCTCGCCGAGGCCGGTGACCAGACCGCGGCCACTGCGGCATGGCAGACCCACCTCGATCAGCATCCCGAGTCGGCCGAGGGGTGGTATCGCCTCGGCCTCTACGCCACCAAGGAGGGGCGCGACGCCGATGCCGCCGACCTGCTCGCCCGCGCACGCCAACTCGATCCTTCACTGCCCGACATCCAGGGGCACCTCGGCCGCTGCCTCCTCAAGCTCGATCGCGCCGACGAAGCGGTGAAGGTCCTCGAGCCGGTCGTCGGCGCCGATTCCGGCGGATCGATCCGCTTGTTCCACCTCGGGCACGCCTACCTGGCACTCGGCCGCAACGAGGATGCCGCCGCTGCCTTCCGCACAAGTGTCGACCGCACCCCCGACTACACCGGCGCGTGGTACGGCCTGGCCACCGCGACCGGCCGGCTGGGACGGGCGGCGGAGGCCGACGCGGCGCGCGCCGAATTCCGTCGGCTCAAGAGCCACGATGCCGAGGTGGCGGCCACCAACCTCACTCGCGACGAGGCGATCCGGATGCGGCAGCTCCTCGCCTCCTGGTATGCAAGCGCCGGGCGGATCGCGGCGCTCTCGGGAGACGAGCCTGAAGCGGAGGGGATGTGGCTGCGGGGCGGCGCGATCGCCCCCGGCCACGCCGACTGCCGCCGACTGCTCGTTGAGCTCCACCGCCGTCAGGGCCGCGACGCCGACGCCCGCAATCCTGCCGCCGAGATGTCCACCGCCGCCGATGGCGACGGAGGCCCACGTTGACATGAAAATGCTGCGGTCCTTCCTCGCTTCAGCCCCATCCACTCGCCTGCCGGAAATCTGCCGGCTCCTCCTGGTTGCCTCGCTCAGCTGGGGAACCGGCTGCGGGCACCGAACAGCCCGCGACCCGATCGGCAGCACCGCCTCCCCTCCCCCCGAGACTGTTCCAGCGCCACCGAAGCAAGACGACGCCCCGATCCGCTTCGCCGACGCGACCTCCGCGGCGGGCATCGACTTTGTCCACACCGATGGCAGCAGCGGCCGCCGCTATCTCGTCGAGCCCCTCTCCGCCGGCATGGCGAGCTTCGACTACGACGGCGACGGCAGGATCGACCTTTACTTCCCCAATGGCGCCCCGCTCCCCGGCGCCGATCCGGCCGCAGTGCCCCCGCGACATGCGCTCTACCGCAATCTCGGCGATGGAACATTTCGTGACGTGAGCCTGGCGGCGGGGATCGACTGCCGGGCCTATGGTCTCGGCGTCGTCGCCGCCGATGTCGATGACGACGGCGATCCCGACATCGTGCTGACGACCTTCGGGCCCAAGATCCTCTACCGCAACAGCGGCGACGGCACGTTCATCGACGCAACCGCCGCCGCGGGAATCGCCGACGGTGAGAAGGTGGGGGCGGGAGCGGCACTGTTGGATGCCGATGGCGACGGCGATCTCGATCTCTACTGCGCCAACTACGTCCGCTTCACGCTCGACACCCATCGGGCCCGCACGCTGAAGGGCTTCCCCGTCTACGCCGGACCGCGTGACTACCCCCCCTGGAGCGACACCTTCTTCCGCAACGACGGCGACGGCACATTCGTCGACGTGAGTGAGTCGGCGGGGATCTCGGCCGTGGCCGGGCCGGGGATGGGGGTCGTCTGCCTTGATCACGATGATGACGGCGACACCGATGTCTATGTCGGGAACGACGCCCTCGAGGGAAATTTCCTCTTCGACAGCGACGGCAAGGGAGGCTTCCGCGAGATGGCGCTGGCCGCCGGGGTGGCGGTGAACCGTTTCGGCGCCGAGATCGGAAGCATGGGCACGGAGGCCGGTGATGCCGACAACGATGGCCGGATCGATCTGTTTGTGACCGACTTCCAGCCCGATCTGCCCGTTCTCTTCCGCAACCTCGGGCGCGGGCAGTTCGAAGACGCCACCGCCGATTCCGGCGCGGGGAGCGGCGCCTGGCAGTATGTCACCTGGGGAACGGCGATGGCCGACTTCGACAATGACGGCTTCCGCGACCTGTTCCTCGCCTGCGGTCACCTCAACGATAACGTCGAATCATTCGACGACACCACCGCCTACCGCAACCACAACCTCCTCCTCCGCAACGTCGGAGGGAGATTCATCGACGTGTCGGTGGCCGCGGGCCTCCACGACATTCCCCCGCATTCCGCCCGCGGCGTCGCCTGTGATGACTTCGACGACGACGGCGACCTCGACCTCGCGATCCTCAATTCGCGTCAGGCTCCGACGCTCCTTCGCAACCTCGACCGCGAGCGGGGAGGGGGAAACCACTTCTGCCAGCTGCGGCTGTGCGGGCGCAGGAGCAACCGCGACGGCGTGGGCGCGAAGGTGACGGTGGTGGCCGGCGACTTCGTGACGGTCGACGAGGTCCATGCCGGCCGTGGTTACCAGGGGCACTTCGGCACCCGGCTCCACTTCGGCCTCGGCCCCCGCGGGCGGATCGACCGTGTCGAGGTGCGCTGGCCGGGGGGGAACCGCGAGACCTTCAGCGGCATCGCGACCGACCGGCTGACGACGCTCGTCGAGGGGACGGGCGCACCGCTGATCCCCCGCTGATCCCCCGCTGATCCCCCGCTGCCCCAGTCGGGTCAACGTGCCGGCGCGGCCGGCTCCACGGCGGAGGCGGTGCGGACCGGCTGTGCCTGCTGGCGGAGCCGCTCGATCACCGACACCAGTTGCTGGTACTTCGCCTCGTCGATCTCCCCCGACAGCACCCCCTGCGGACGCCCCTGGGTGTCGATGAGAAGGATGTTGGGCACGTCGGGCTGCATCCCGAAGCTCCGTGGCATCGTGCCGGTGAAGTCGAGCCACACCGGGACATGCGGCGACTCCTGGCGGATGCGCGTGCGGACGACCGGATGAACCGCGCGGGGGATCTCCGGCAGGCAGGCGACGGCGACGGCATGGACATTCGGCGTCCTGGCACCGGCCGGCCAACCCGCGATGCCGATCACCGGCTGGCGGATCCAGTCGGGCCCATCGACCTTGGCCGCACCGGGATGGAAGTGGACATGGAGACGCTTGCCGATCTCATGGGCCGCCTCGGCACCGTTGCGGTCGGCATAGAGGAGGACGACGACATCCCCGCGGAGGGAGGCGGTGTCATGGGCGACCCGGTTCTGGTCCTCCATGGCGATGTTCACCGCCTGGACCTGCTGGGCCTGGGGCGGGGCTGCCGGCTGCGCGGCGATCGGCCTGGCAGGCGCGGGCGACACCGGAGCGGGCTGGGCGGGGCGAGCCTGCCCTGCCGGAGCCTGGGGCTGGGCTTGGGCTGCCGAGAAACGGGCGGCGGGGGGCTGGGGGGCGGGGGCCTGCGCGCGAGCGAGCGACATCCCCGCCAGAGCGGCGGAGAGCATGCAGAGAATTCCGGCGGGGCGGCAGCGCAGCAGCATCATGGGGCACCCGGGAGGGAGGGACAGAAGGGGCGTTGGCGGGGGAAGTAGCAAACCCCGACTTCCCGGGACAAGGCCGATTGCCAGGTTCAGGCCGCTCGCCGTCGGATGATCACGCCGCCGTCTGCCACGGCCTCGTCGTCATCCAAACCATCCCCTTCAGCCCCGCCATCGCCATCGTCCCCGTCCTCCCGGTCGATCGGGATGACATCCGCGACGTCCTCGCACGGCTCACGGTGAAGCAGCCGCAGGAGCGCCGGCAGGAACA
>CANGIH010000252.1 GCA_947453875.1 Planctomycetaceae bacterium
AAGCTGCCGGAGGGCCCCCGCGTGGCCATGAATGTCACCGATGAGGTCAACCATGAGCTGAACGATGGTACCCTTCCAGGACGCCGCCCGCGCGGTAGCCTCAGTCCCCCTTCGGGGTCGCCACGTTCGGCTCGATCTGCATCTGGCCCGACTTCAGGGCCCGGTCCTTCTCGCGGAGGAGTTCGAGGACATCGGGGGGGAGCTTGGCGTCCCAGCCGTGGAATGGTGCGAGCGCCGCCCCCCCACGGGCCAAGGTGGAAAAGTCGAGCAGATCCTCGGCGTCCACCACGCCGGCCGAGGCTTTCTTGACGATGTAGTCGGCCAGTGGCGTCATGTTCCACACCGGCCCCGTGATCACGCACTCCGGTGCTTCCTCGAACTGGTCGACGAGATTACCGAAGGCGAGCACCCCCTTCTCCTTCGCCGCGGCGATCGCCCCCTCGCGCTCCGCATAGATCACGTCGGCGCCGGCCGCGATTTGATCGAGCGCCGCCGCCTTCGCCTTCGGCGGGTCGTACCAGGAATCGATGAACGTCACCTTCACCTTCACCGTGGCGCTCGCGTCATGGGCACCGGCGATGAAGGCATTGATCGTGCGGTTGACATGCGGTTCCGACCTCCCGCACACCACCCCCACGGTGCCCGATTTCGACAGGCTGCCCGCGAGCACGCCGCACAGGTACGCCGGCTCCGCCAGATCACTGTCGAAGACCGACATGTTCGGGCTCTGCGCCTGCGGGGCGGTGCCGATGACGAACTTGATGCCGGGATTGGCGGCGGCGATCGCCCGGATCTGCTCGTCGCCATCAGCCGCATCGGCCACCACCATGTCGGGCTTCGTCGCCAGGCTCGCCGTGATCGCCGCGGCCATCGGGGCGACGCCGGCGAGATTGTCTTTCCAGGTGTAACGGATCTTCCCTGCCCGCTCCTCCATCTCGAGCGCCGTGTGGATGACCATGTTCCAGGGCTCTTCCAGCGGCGTCGCATAAAAAGCGACCACCACCGGCACCTTTGCGTCGGCGGCCAGCACGCGGGGGGCCGGGCCGACAAGAGCCACGCCCGAAAGCGCGACGCCGGCGGCGAGGATCGCGGCAACCAACAGCCGGCGACGGCGTGGGAGTGAGGGGGCGGGGGCGTCGAATCGCATCGGGGCGTCTCCTCGATTCATACGGATTGTCAGCCGGGAGCGTACCACGATGGAGGCGGGCGGAGTGAGGCCGTTTTCAGTCTGTTTTCAGGCTTTCTTCTGCCGTTTTCGAGAACTTCCCTGCGGCCTGTTCGCCGCCGCCCGACGGGGCGGCCATCCCCCCTGCCACCGGGATCCGCTTCACTCCATCAACACGCCGACATGTGCCGCGACGGCTGCTGCCAGCCCGGCAGGAGCATAGCCCCCTTCGAGTGTCGAGACGATTCGCCCCCCGGCATGCCGGTCGGCGATCTCCCTCACGATCGCGGTCAGTTCCGCGAAGTCGGCATCGGTGAGGGTGAACCGGCCGAGGGGATCATCGACACGAGAATCGAAACCGGCTGACACGAGCACCAGCTGCGGTCGGAAGCGGTCGGCCGCCGGCACCAATCGCTCCCGGAACGCGCCAACGATCTCCCTCCGCCCGGCCCCCGCCGGAAAGGGACAGTTGATCGTGAAGCCCAGGCCCGCGCCCCGGCCGGTCTCGTCGGCGGCGCCCGATCCGGGATAGAGAGGGGATTGGTGGGTGTCGAAGAAGAGGATGCTGTCATCCTCGTAGAAGGTGTCCTGTGTGCCGTTGCCATGGTGGACGTCCCAATCGACGATCAGCACACGCTCGATGCCATGCACGGCCTGGGCGTGGCGGGCCGCGAGCGCCACCGAGTTGAAGATGCAAAACCCCATCCCCTTCGAAGGCGTCGCATGATGCCCCGGCGGGCGGGAGACAGCGAAGGCGTTGGCAATTTGGGAACTGCAGACTGCATCGACCGCAGCCAGCAGACCCCCGGCGGCCAAGGTCGCCGCGTCGAGCGACGCCTGCCCCTTGATCGCCGTGTCGCCGGTGGAGAGCACGACGAGCCCATCGGCCACATCCTCGGTGACGATCCGTAGGTAGGTTTGCGTATGAACCCGGGCCAGTTCCTCGGGGGTGATTGGCCGTGGGGGAATCGCCAGACAGCGGTCGAGCAGCCCGTCACCCCGGAGCCGGTCGAGAATCGCCGTCACCCGCTCCGGCCGCTCCGGGTGCCCCGGTCCGGTGTCGTGGAGGAGTGCGGCGGGGGAATGAACGAGGCCGGTCACGGGCGCTGGCTCCTCAAAAAAAGTTCTTCAGGTCGGAGGGGAAAACGGCCCGATGGGGAGGTGAACGGGGGTGGGGGGCCGCACTGCAAAACGCTCTGCGTCGACCTTTTCCAGGACCGTGGGGGTCTGGGGAAGTGGGGAAAGTGGGCTAAAAAAAGGGTAAATCCCCTTCCTGGGGAGATGGCCTTGGGTTCCGGCGCCGCCGCGATACACTGCAAGGCCCGGAAATTTTCAGTTCTATCGGAGATAGCGACCGTGGCAGTGGCGATTCGGATGAAGCGGATGGGGCGGAAGAACCGCGCCTTCTATCGGATTTGCGCAACCGACAAGCGCAGCCCGCGGGATGGCCGCGTGATCGAGGAACTCGGCACCTACGACCCCTACGTGCCTGACACCGACGCCCGGTGCACGCTCGACAACGCCCGCGTCGAGCATTGGCTCTCGGTCGGCGCCAAGCCGAGCGAAGCGGTGCGAATCCTCATCAAGAAGTACGGCTCCAAGGGCACCCGCGCCAAGGAGATGGAGTTGGCCCGTGCCAAGCTCAAACTCCCGCGGATCATCCCCGATGCCGGTGCACCGGTGTTTGTGCCCGAGGTGAAGGCTCCCGCTCCCGCCGCCGAAGCTGTCGCTGCCGAGGCAGCCGCGGCCCCTGCTGCGGAGCCGGCTACCGAAGCTTCCGCCGAAGGCTGATTCCCGGTTGGCGGAGCTTGGGTTGCCGGGCGGAGAGGCCCTGCAAAACCCTCGTTTCCCATTCCCAGATCGATTCCGCGAGGGTTCGGTCCTGCACGAGAGAAAGCCCGCGCCGAGCGCGCGGGCATGTGTTTCCGATCATGCGCATCGACATCCTCACCCTCTTTCCCGAGATGTTCAGCGGCTTCCTCGACGGAAGCCTGCTCGGAGCGGCCCGCGCCTCTGGAATCCTCGATATCAGGGTGACGAACATCCGCGACTTCGCTGAAGGGGTGCATCGGCAGGTTGATGACCGGCCGTTCGGCGGCGGCCCGGGGATGTTGCTGATGCCGGGGCCAGTGGTGGCTTGTGCTGAAAAGGCACTCGCCGACCAGGCCGGCGCAGGCAGGCCCGCCGAGCCGGTGATCCTCCTCACCCCTGGGGGCCGTCGGCTCACCCAGGAGGTGGTCGAGGAACTCGCCAAGCGGGAGCGGATCGTCCTTGTGTGCGGCCGCTACGAGGGCTTTGACGCGCGTGTCCGCGAGGCCCTCGGGGCCGAGGAGATCTCGGTCGGCGATTTCGTCCTCTCCGGAGGTGAGGTGGCGGCGATGCTCGTCGTCGACGCTGTCTCCCGGCTCGTCCCTGGGGTGCTCGGCGACGAGGAGAGCGCCCGTCAGGATTCGTTTTCGAGTCCCGGCCGGCTCGTGGAAGGACCGCAATACACCCGGCCGCGCGAGTTCCGCGGGCTCACCGTGCCCGATGTCCTCCTCTGCGGCGATCATGGCAAGATCGCCAAGTGGCGGCATGAGCAGGCGGTCGCCGCCACACGCCGCCGTGACGCGGCCGCCTCGACACACGCAAGCCCCGTGACCAACGGGCCATCGAACACCGTCCAATCCCCCATCACACGGGCGTCCGCGGATTCATCCGGCCGGGGCGTCGAAACCACTCCCAGGAGCGTGCCGTGAGCCAGAAGACCCTCGCCCTCGTCGAGGCCTCGAGCCTCAAGTCGGAAGTCCCCCAGTTCGCCATCGGCGACACCGTCGATGTCCACACCCGGATCCTCGAAGGGGAGAAGGAGCGTGTGCAGATCTTCAACGGCGTGGTCATCGCCCGCAGCGGCACCGGGAGCCGTGAGATGTTCACCGTCCGGCGGATCGTCGCCGGCGAGGGGGTGGAGCGCAAGTTTCCCCTCCACTCACCGAAGATCGCCAAGGTCGATGTGAAGCGGTCGGGCGTCTCACGCCGGGCAAAGCTCTACTATCTCCGCGACCGCGTCGGCAAGGCGGTGCGTCTGCGCGAGAAGCGCGACGAGGTCGCCTTGGCCGCCGGCGCCGCCAAGAAGGCCGCCGCCAAGAAGGCTGCCAAGGCCTGAATCGAGCGGGCATGACGCCCCTCCCCCACCAGGCGTGGAGGAGGGGCGTCGGTCTGTGCGGTGGAGTTGGGGCGTATCGGGCCTGGATTGGGGGGGAGGTGATGGACCCACGCGATCCGGCTGGACATCGCCCAACCGCCCGGTCCCGTGATCTCCTCGGGCGGATGGGAGAGGATCTGGCAGCCCGTCATCTCTGCGACAAGGGCTACCGGATCGTCGGTCGTCGCGAGCGGATCCTTCGTGGCGACATCGATATCGTCGCCCTCGATGGGCGGACGGTGGTATTCGTCGAGGTTCGCAGCCGCTCGGACGCCCGTCACGGCCATCCCGCCGAGACGGTCGGCCCGACCAAGCAGCGGAGGATCGTCGATCTCGCCAACGCCTACATCCGCCGCCACCGGCTGCAGGATTGCCAGGTGCGCATCGATGTGGTCGCCATCACCTTCGGCGACGAAGGGGAGGAACCGGTCGTGG
>CANGIH010000253.1 GCA_947453875.1 Planctomycetaceae bacterium
ATAACGGAGGGCGTTCTTCACGATCGACGCACCGAGCTTCTCGTCGCCGTCGAGGTCGAGCTTCTCGATCGACTTCTCGCTGCGGAGCAGCGCGACACCGCCACCAGGGACGATCCCCTCGGCGAGGGCCGCCTGCGTGGCGCTCTTGGCGTCTTCGATGAGGGCCTTTCGCTCCTTCATCTCGGTCTCGGTGGCGGCACCGACGTTGATCTGGGCAACGCCACCGGCGAGCTTGGCAAGCCGCTCCTGGAGCTTCTCGCGGTCGTAATCGCTGTCGGTGACCTCGATTTCCGCACGGATCTGTGCGGCCCGGCCGTCGATCGCCGCCTTCGAGCCGGCCCCGCTGACGATCGTCGTGTTCTCGCTCTCAATGATCACCTTCTTGGCCCGTCCGAGATCGGTCAACTTCACGGCATCGAGGGCGATGCCGAGATCCTTGAAGATCGCCTGACCGCCGGTGAGCACGGCGAGATCACCCATGATCGCCTTGCGACGATCGCCATAACCGGGGGCCTTCACGGCAACCGACTGGACGATGCCGCGGAGTTTGTTGACGACGAGGGTCGCCAGCGCCTCACCCTCGACATCCTCGGCCACGATCACGAGCGGCTTGCCCGCCTTGCTGATCGCCTCGAGGAGCGGAACAAGATTCTTGGCCGACGAGATCTTCTCCTCGAACAAGAGGATGTAGGGATTTTCGTACTCGCAGACCTGGGCGTCGGCATCGGTGACAAAGTGGGGAGAAAGGTATCCACGGTCGAACTGCATCCCCTCGACGACATCGACGGTCGTCTCGGCCTGCTTCCCCTCTTCGACGGTGATCACGCCATCCTTGCCCACCTTCAGGAACGCCTCGGAGAGGACATTCCCGATCGTCGGGTCGTTGTTCCCGGCGATCGTCGCGATCTGCATCAACTCCTTCTTGTTCTTCTCGTTGATCGGCGTCGCCATTGCGAGGATCGACTTCGAAACCGCCTCGACCGCCTTGTGGATGCCGCGGGAAAGCGCCATCGGGTCGGCGCCGGCGGCGATCATCTTCAGCCCCTCGCGGAAAATGGCCTCCGCGAGGACGGTGGCGGTGGTGGTGCCGTCGCCAGCCACGTCGTTGGTCTTGCTGGCAGCTTCCTTGACCAGCTGCGCCCCGAGATTCTCGAACGGATCCTCGAGATCGATGTCTTCGGCGACGGTGACGCCGTCCTTGGTCACCTTCGGGGAGCCCCACCCCTTGTCGAGGACGGCATTTCGGCCACGGGGGCCGAGCGTGCTCTTCACGGCACGTGCGAGCTTGGAGACGCCGGCGAGCAGCGGCTGGCGGGCTTCGTCGTCGAACACCATTTGCTTGGCCACGAGTCACTCTCCTCTGGGTGTACGGATAGGTGCCCGCCCGGCGACCGAATTGGCAGCAGCGCCAGCGGACACCCCCCAGGAAAGCAACCCGCGTGCCGACTGCAGTCGCCACGCCAAAAAAAGATCATAAAAGGCTTCTTCTGCGGTGTTTATTCATGCCTCCCGGCAGTGACCGAAGGTGCCGCCACTCCGCCGCTGCCGTTTTGGCAGCGGCATGGGGCACCGTCGCCAAGTCACCCCATGCGGGCCCCGGGGCTCCAGTCGATCCCCGGCTCCAGTCCGACGATGAACGCCGCCAGCAGATCGGCAGCCCGGTCGAGGTCGTCGAGTGACACCGTCTCGACACCGGAGTGCATGTAGCGATTGGGAATGCTGACCAGCGCCGTCGCCACTCCGGCCCGCGTCGTCTGCAGGACGTTGGCGTCGGTCGGCGTCGCCCGCCCGCTGGCCTGGAGTTGGAACGGGATCGATCGCTCCCTGGCCGCATTCAGGAGCCGCTCGACGACATGCGGATTCATGTTGGGGCCCCGGAACACCACCGGCCCCTTGCCGAGGCTGATGTCCCCCTCCGATTTCTTGTCGATCGTCGGGCAATCGGTGGCATGGGTGACATCGACCGCGATTGCCACATGGGGATCAACACCGTGGGCGCTGGTTTGGGCCCCGCGCAGACCGATCTCCTCCTGCACGGTCGAAGCCACATGGAGCGCGCAGCGCAGCGGCCCCGCCTCCACGGCCCGCCGGAATGCCTCGAGCACCACCCACAGCCCCGCCTTGTCGTCCATCGCCGGGGAGGCGACGAGGTTGCGACGCAGCGGCAGCACCCGCAGCTCGAGTGTGGCGCAGTCGCCGATGCGGACCACGCTCTCGGCATCGGCCCGGTCGGGGGAGCCGATGTCGATCCACAGATCCTTCATCTTGGGGACCACCTTCCGCTCCTCGTCGGTGAGGAGGTGGATCGGCTTGCGGGCGATCACACCGGGAACCGGCCCTCCCGTCCCCCACACCACCACCCGCGATCCGACCAGCTGCATCGGGTCCCAGCCGCCGATCGGCTGGACGGAAAGATAGCCATCGCCTTCGATATATTGGACGATAAGGCCGATCTGGTCGCAGTGACCGGCCAAAAGCATCCGGACCGAAGCCCCCGGATTTTTCACGCCGATGCAATTGCCGTGCGAATCGGTGGTGACCTTGTCGGCGATGGCGGCGAGGTAGGAGCGGACCTTGTCCTGGATCGGCCACTCATACCCGGAAGGACTGGGGGTGCCGAGGAGGTCGAAGAGGAAGTCGCGGGCGGAGTCTTTCACGTGCCTGGGGTCCTGCGGGCGATGGATGGGCGGAGCGCGGCTGGGAATCCCTTTCCCGCCGCATGCAACCCGTTGTACGGCATCCCCCCTGGCGCGTGAACCGCCTCACCGCCCCGACCGGCAGGACCGGCACGATCGGCAACCTGACCGGCCGGGACCGGTTTCCACGGCCGCGCCACACCGGCGTCCTTGGTGGGCCCGAGCTAGGCTCGGTACATTGCGAGGCTTCCCAATCCCGGAGCGTATTGAAGCATGACTCACCCTGGGTCGGCCCAGCCGGTGCGGATCGGCATCGTCGGACTCGGAACCGTCGGTTCCGGTGTCGTCCGTCTGCTCGTCGATTCCGCCGATCACATCACCAGGCATGCCGGTCGACCGATCGAGGTTGCCGCGGCGGTTGTCCGCGATCCCACCAAGGAACGCGACTGCCCCTTGCCGGCCGTCCAGGTGTCGACCGACATCCGCGTGATCTCACGCGATCCTTCGATTACCCTCGCGGCCCTCCTCGTCGGAGGCCTCGAACCGGCACGGTCGATGATGGTGGAACTGCTCGAGAACGGGAAGGACGTGGTGACGGCCAACAAGGCACTGCTGGCGGAGCATGGCCCCGAACTGTTCGAACTGGCCCGCCGTCGCGGTCGCTCGATCGCCTTCGAGGCCGCCGTGGCGGGCGGCATCCCGATCGTCGCCGCGATCGGTGAATGCCTGGCCGCCAACCGCATCGAGAGCATCCGCGGGATCCTCAACGGCACGAGCAACTTCATCCTCACCCGCATGGAAGAGGATGGCTCGAGCTACTCCGAGGCCTTGGCGCTGGCCCAGGCGAAAGGATTCGCCGAGGCCGATCCCTCGATGGACGTCGACGGCACCGACGCCACCCAGAAACTCGCGATCCTCTCCCACCTCGCATTCGGCGTGTGGGTGCCCTGGAAGGAGATCCCGCGCACCGGAATCGACACCGTCGATATCGATCTCATCCATTACGCCGGCGAACTCGGCTACCGGATCCGCCTCGTCGCGGTGGCCCGCCGCAGCGATGGCCGCCTGGCGATGCGGGTGGCTCCGGCGCTGGTGAAGATCGGCACGCCACTGGCGGAGACGCGCGGCGCATACAACGCCGTGAGCATCGTCGGCGACGCCGTGGGGCGGATGTTCTTCCACGGCCTCGGGGCCGGACAGATGCCGACCGCCTCGGCCGTCGTCGCCGACATCATCGACACCGTCGTGGGACGGACGGCGATCACCTTCCGCACCACCGGCGTCCTCTCGGAAGACACCCCCGCCGCCCGGGTGGCCGGGGTCGACGCTTCGGAGCGACACTTCCTCCGCATCCGCGTCACCGACCGGCCGGGAGTCCTCGCCCGGATCACCGGAATCCTCGGCGAGCACGGGATCTCCATCGCGTCGGTCATCCAGCACGATCCCATCGACGGGGCCAACCGGCCGGCGGCAGGGGGCTCCACGGTGCCCGACGTGTCGCTGGTCATCATGACGCACTCCTGCCCGTCGAGCTCCGTTCACAACGCTCTCGTTTCCATCGATCAGTGCGACGCCGTCCGGGGCAGGAGCGACTGCCTCGGAGTGCTCGACGAGTGAGCCCCGCACGCGCCCCTGCCACGCCGCCCAGGACCATCCCCGTCATGAAATACCTGATCGTCATCCCCGACGGTGCCGCCGACGCCCCGCAGGAGTCGCTCGGAGGTCGCACACCCTTCCAGGCGGCCCGGACGCCGGCGCTCGACGCCCTCGCCGCAGAGGGCATGGTCGGGCTCACCAACCACGTCCCCGACAGCCTGCCCCCCGGGTCGGAGGTGGCCTGCATGAGCCTCCTCGGCTACGACCCGCTCCGCTACTTCACCGGCCGGGCCCCCCTCGAAGCGGCTGCGAAGGGGATTGAACTCGGGCCCGATGACTGGGCCGTCCGCTGCAATCTCGTCACCATCCAGGATGGCGTGATGGAGGATTTCACCGCCGGGCATATCTCGAGCGAGGAGGCCACCGAACTGCTCGCGGCCTGCCAGCGTGGCCTCGCCGAAGACTTCCCCACTCTCGCCGGCTGGGAATTCACCCCGGGAGTCAGCTACCGCAACCTCCTCCTC
>CANGIH010000254.1 GCA_947453875.1 Planctomycetaceae bacterium
GAGCAGGTGGGGCAGGTGTAACCGACTTGCATGGCAGGCTCGGGGACGGAGACGGAACAGGAACACGCGGACGAAACGACCCTCGACACGGCGGGAGCCTCAGCCTGAGGCAGCCAGGAGTTGGCCCGCCAGTTCGCCGACGATCGCCGCGAGGCAGGCCACATAGAGAATACCGGTGGCGCTCTGGGTGTTGGGGATGTCGAGGGTTTTGCGGCTCATCCACAGCAGCACCGGGAGCCCCGCGAGCCCCGCGAGCCAGCGCAGCGACAGCAACGCCGAGACGGTGGCCGAGACGCTGGAGGCCCCTCCGGTTGCCGCCGCCATCTGCCAGTCGGCCACCGAGACGACGACCTGGGTGAGCCAGGCGACAAGCGCCACATCGATCACCCGACGCAGCGCCTCGACGCTCATTCCCGGGGCATTCAAGTACCAGTGGCCGAGGAGCATGGCATGGACCGTCAGCCCGATCACCGCCCCCGACAGCAGGCTCCGTAGCGCCGTGGGCATGACGCCCCATCCGCCGTGGGCCCCTCCCCCAGGCACGACGGCGGCAGCCCCCCAGGCCCCCAACGCCATCGCCAGTCCGGCCAGACCGCAGGCGACAAGACCGGCCGTTTTCCTGTGGGCGAGCCAGAGCACGCTCCCCATCCAGGCCACGGTCGCCGCAAGCGCGGGGAAGAGCCAGGTGGTCCCCGGCAGGGCGCCGTGGGCCAGGAGGGCCGCAAACGTTCCCAGGCCCATCACCACCAGGAGATTCACCCGGAAGAAGCCCGGCGGCACGAGGCCCGCAGGCGTGAGCACGAGCCCGAGCGCGAGCCCGAAGCCGAAGCGACAGAGGAAATCGACCAGCATCGTCATGGGGCGAGCCCGGCGTTCAACCCGGCATTCAGGAGGAGCGGCGCCCGTAGATCAACGACAGCACCTCGGCCCGGCTGGAGACGTTCGAGCGGAACAACCCCTTCATCGATGACGTGACGCACTCGCTCCCCGGCTTGCGGATCCCGCGGATCGTCATGCAGGTGTGGACCGCCTCGACGACGACAGCCACCCCCTTCGCCCCGAGCTCCTCGACAAGCAGGTCGGCAACCGTCTCGGTGAGTCGCTCCTGAACCTGCGGCCGGCGCGACACCACCTCGACGATCCGGCCGAGCTTGCTCAGGCCGAGCACCCGGCCGTCGGGGATGTAGCCGATGTGGGCCCGCCCCATGAAGGGGAGAAGGTGGTGCTCGCAGACGCTGTGGAAGGCGATGTCACGGACGAGGACGACCTCGTCGTACTTCTCGGTGAAGGCTGTACGGAGATGGATGCGGGGATCCTGATGGAGTCCGGAGAACAGCTCGGCGTACATCCTCGCCACACGGGCCGGCGTCTGCAGCAGCCCCTCGCGATCGGGATTCTCGCCAACGGCCAGGAGGATCTCTCGCACCGCGCGTTCGATGCGGGCATGATCGACCGGAGAGGCGACGGACGCGATGGGGGCCGATGTCGGTCCCATTCCGGACGCGGCACGGACCGCGGCCACCTCCGGGTCATCGGAGCCGCAGGCCGGAGCATCATCGGGGGGCTGCATGTTCATCCCCAGAGTGTACCAACGCCCCCCTCGTTCCACGATTTGCCGCCCCGATCCGGCCGCGCCGCGGGGTCAATTGCGACTGAACAGCGGGGGGAAGGGCCGTGGCCCCCGCGCCGCCCGGGCCGAGAGCGCCTCGACCAGCAGGCGGGTGCGGCGGAGCACATCGCGTTCCCCGAGAAGGCGCAGCTTCCAGCGTGGGTCGAGGTCGAGGGAATAGGCGACGATGTCGGAGAGCATCCCGAGCGACACCTTCGCGCCGAGGAGTTCGTCGAGTTGCTCCTGGGCATCGGGGATCTTCGGCAACGTCTTGCGGAAGGCGGCAAGGAGATCCTTCTGGATCGCCACCGTCGCCTCCTCCGGGACCTCCGGTTCGACATCCTCGAGGATTTCCCCCTCGAAGACACGAAACGGCCGCAGCGGGGGAAGCTCCGTGCCGAGCCTGATGCGGCGGACACCGAGGAGAAGGGCGTTGTAGGTTCCCTGCGGGGTGCGCTGGTGCGTGGCCACGCGACAGAGGCAGGCGATCGGCTCGAGCGCCGGCCCTCCCCCCGGAGACGCGGCCCCCTCGGAGTGGCTGTCGGCGGGCGCGATCGTGGCCATCGTGATCAACCGGTCGCCGGCGAGGGCGTCTTCGAGGAGGGCGCGGTACCTCGGCTCGAAGATGTGAAGCGCCTGCATGACGTGGGGAAACATCACGAGATTGGGCAATGGGAAGACCCTCGCCAGACCCTGGAATTGCTCCGGCTCGAAGGCGAGGGGTTCGTCAGACATGGCAGCGTGAGCCGAGGGCGGGCGTGCAGCGGAGGAAGGCAACAGTCAGGCAACGTGCCATCACCCGGCAGGCGCCGGGTCGAGGTGGATCTCGGGCAGGAGTTCCGGGTCGAGCACGATCTCTCCCTGGCCATCGGGACTCGCCGCCACCTCGGCCAGACAGGTGTCGAAATCGCGGAGGAAACCGACAACGTCGAGACCAAGGTAGCGAGGGGCGTAGGGCTCCATGTAGCCGTGGACACTCGCGTGGAGCTTGCGGGCACCGCGGATGTTGCCGTTGCCGAAATGATAGAGTGCCACGGCGGCCTGGATGAGCCCCTGATAGAACTTCCTCGCCTCACCCCGGTATTCCGTCCACAATTCTTCCCACACCTCGTGGCTCTCGTAGTAGTCGCAGGCGTTGAAGTGGCGGATGCCGTCGAGGTAGAGCGGCTCGTAGGTGGGGGCGGATTCCATGGAGGGCTCCGGGGGCCGGTGCGGAGGATGCTCCGCGGGGAGAGTGGCCTGGCAGGTTCGCCAGTGCCCCCGCCCTGAAGACGGGGGAAGTTGGATCGCCGATGACTGGATCACCCGTGAATCGTAGCACTCGCTCGCCCACGTCGGCACCGGGGGGACGGGCCGGCATTGCCCGGCAGGGGGAGGCGGTGGCCCTGCGACTGGCGTCCCTCTACCCCGATTCCCGCTGCTCGCTCGAGTTTTGCTCCCCTTTCCAGCTTCTCGTAGCGACGATTCTTTCCGCCCAATGCACCGACAAACGGGTGAACATGGTCACCCCGGACCTGTTCCGCCGATGGCCAACCCCCCTCCTCCTCGCGGCCGCACGCCAGGAGGAACTCGAGGAGGTGATCCGCAGCACGGGATTCTTCCGGGCCAAGGCCCGCAACATCCTCGGCTGCTGCGGGGCGCTGGTGGCCTGCCACGGTGGCGAGGTGCCCGGCACGGTCGCGGAGCTGGTCGCCCTGCCTGGTGTCGGCAGAAAGACCGCCAATGTCGTGCTCGGGGTCGGGTTCGGTGTGGCCGAGGGGGTGGTGGTCGACACCCATGTCGGCCGGATCAGCCGTCGCCTCGGTCTCACGCGTCGCACCGACGCGGTGGGGGCGGAACGGGATCTGGTCCGCGTTGTGCCGCGGGAGCACTGGATCGTCTTCAGCCACCGCCTGATCGATCACGGGCGGGCTGTCTGTCTCGCCCGCCGGCCCCGCTGCGCGACGTGTGGCCTGGCCGACCTCTGCCAGAAAAAGGGGCTGGAGAGCCGGCGCAGCCCGGGGAGCGGCCGTGGCCATGGGAAGCCGGCTGCCAGCCGCGTACAATCCGGGCCGGGTCGGAAGAAGCAGTCTGGTCGGTAGCCGCACGGGAACATCCCATGATCCTCTCGGGCCACGAGATCCGGCAGCAGCTCGGCCGCAACATCCTCATCGATCCATTCGATGAGTCGAAGCTCAATCCCAACAGCTACAACCTCTCCCTCCACGACGAATTGCTCGTCTACGAGGAGGTCGTGCTCGACATGCGGAAAAGCAACCGCGTCGAGCGGGTGCGCATCCCGGAAGAGGGATTGGTGCTGACGCCCAACCAGCTTTACCTCGGCCGGACGGTCGAGCGGACGGAAACCCACAACTTCGTGCCGATGATCGAGGGGCGCAGTTCGATCGGCCGGCTCGGCCTCTTCGTTCATGTCACCGCCGGCTTCGGCGACGTCGGCTTCTGCGGCTACTGGACCCTCGAGATGTTCGCTGTCCAACCGGTGAAGATCTATCCGGGCGTGCAGATCTGCCAGCTCTTCTTCCACCAGATCTGCGGCGACATCACCGAGTATTCCAGCACCAAGTACCAGCACAACCACGACATTCAGCCGAGCATGCTCTACCGCGAACTCGCCTCCGATGACGATGGCGACCAGCAACTCCATCTCGAGTTCGGTGGTGATCGCGCCGCCCGTCGGGACGGTGCCGGTCCGGCCCAGGCCGGCTCTCAAACCGAGCCGGCGGCGTCGCGGGCTCCCCAGAGGTGACACCGATGCTTTCCAAGATTCTTGCCTGGACCTCGTTTGCGCTTTCGATCGTCGTCGCCGGCCTGTCGCTGGCCGGCATCTTCGGCGGCAGCGTCTTGGGGGGCCTCGCGCCCACGCTGATCCTCGCCGGTGCCGCCGTGGCCGGCATCGCCGTCCTGCTGGCGGCGGTGATCCTCATTCTCGGGGCGTTTCAGTCCTGATCCTGGCCGCGATCTGCTGCGGGCTGCCGGAAGGCCCTCACCAAGCCGGTGCCCGATCGCGTATCCTTGCCACCTGCGCGACCCGGGGTGCCCGGCCCCCGCCACCGGCGGACGCGTCGTGTTCCCTTTTCTTTCCTGATTCCTGACCATCGATTGAAAGGCTCCTGGCGGGCTGCGAAGTCACAC
>CANGIH010000255.1 GCA_947453875.1 Planctomycetaceae bacterium
ATGATGAGAAACACCATCGCTGCCGTGGCCGCATAGACGAGCGTGCCTCGCAGGTTCTGCTCGACCGACTCGCTGCCCGGATCATCGAAGCCGGCCAACGCCGACCGCGCGCCGGTGCCGAGGCGCGTTGCCAGCCGCAGCGCCGTGGCATCGGAGGCTCGAAGGGCCCCCGGCACCTTCAGAAGCGCGACGTCAAGCGGCTTGCCGGCTTCGAGAAGCTTTGCCAGAGCGGCCACTCTGCCCGACTGCCAGCCACGTTCGTCGGCCGCCCAGGCCCGGAGGAGAGGTGCGAGGGGGATCTGTTCGTCGATCGCCGTGGCGATGAGTCCCGCCAGCGATCGACGCTGTGCGTTCGAAGTCGGCAGGAACACGCCGATCAACGCACCTGGCACATCGAGAAGTGATGTGGACGTTGACCAGGCCGCGACGGACGTGATGAAACGGTCGAACATTGCAGCAGAAGCAAGGAAAGAATCAGCTCAGGTCGGTGACGAGTTTGATCAGCGGCATGAACAGGCCGAGGACGAGGAGGAAGACAAAGAACCCGGTGACGAAGATCGCCAGAGGCCCCAGGCACCATGCCAGCCAGGATCGCCCCACGCCGAGCCGTTCTTCGTGGCAGGCAGCGATTTGTCGGAGAAGGGACGCCCGTTTGTCGCGGCCGAGCGGGATCTCGATGGCATGACGGACGGCCGCCGTCAGCCACTTCTGATCGATCGCGGAGGCCACTTTCCCCGCCGTACGGGAAGCCTGCCGGCCGGACGCCGCGGCGGCGACGGCGATCGCATCCGATTCCGGCACTCCGGCCTCGAGCAGATCGGCGGCAAACCGGGCAAAGCGTGCCGACCAGCCCAGCCGCCTCCCTGGCAGGACGAGCCAGGAGAGCCACCACCGGCCGCTCGTCAGCCAGCCGAGAGCCACCGTGGTCGCGACGACGATCGGAATCCACCAGTAGTTGTGGACCGCATCGGAGAGAACGATGACCGCGATGGTGATTGCCGGCAACTGCATCCCGAAGTCGTTGAAGATCTGCTTGAACGTGGGGACGACGAGCGCCGCGAGGAGACAGCCGACCGCGATTGCGATCGCCAGCACCGCAAGCGGATAGAGGGCCGGTCGCCACCAGACTGCTGCGGAATCGTCGCGGCCCGTGACGTCGATTGCCCGGTCGAGAAACGCCACCTCACAGCGACCGTCGCCGGTGGTCGCCTCAGGGGGCGCCGCGGCCACCAGCGGCATCCACAGCTCCGGATCGCGGAGGAGCCCAGCGGCCGCACGGCCCGCGTCCCCGGCAGCAATCGTGTCGCAGACCTCAAGCCAGGCCGCACGCCGCCTTTCCACCGGTATGCCACTCGCCAGGGCGCGCAGCGCCGGGAGAACGCCGCCGCCGATCTCGAGCGCCCGTGCAAGCCAGGGACCGAGGGGCGTCCCGATGGCGGACGCTGCGGCCGCGGTGGAGGAAGGGGTGTTGGCCATGACGTGTCAGCGGCTCGCGGAAGCGGTGGCAATCGACATGAAAAACTCGACGACGGGCAGGAACAACACCAGCGCGTAGGCGAGCGTGGCCACACCAGCCACAAGGAGGGCCGCGACCGTGGCCCAGGCCCTTCGCCCCTCGTTGTCACGCCGGCCGGCAGCTCCCTGGGCTGCTTTCGCGGCCAATCGCAGGGCGTCGACGCGGGGAATGGCGCCGGTGTCGTCGCCGACAGCCCAGGCCAGGAATGGCTCCCCTGCCGATCCACTCCCGAGCCCGAACCTCGCCGCCACATCACGACACTGCTCCGCGGGCACCCCCGCCTCGGCAAGCGTCACGAGCGTCTCACAGCCGAGCGCCGCGCGGAGCGGATCGGCCGGCGTCTCGCGTGACATCCGGACGGTGGCTGCCCACCAGGCCAGAAGCAGTGCCACGAGCGCCGCCACGACCAGGAGCGGCGCGAGGGCCCGCAACCACTCGAGCCCCTCGAGCCCCGCCGACGGCGCGACACGGAACTCGGCATGCACCTCCTCGAGGAATGGCGTCAGCCAGAGACTGACAAACGCCGTTCCCAACGCTGCACCGAAGCAGACAAGCGCCGGATAAAACCAGGGGCGCCATCGGCCACGGGTGTGCTCGGCCAGATCCTGCCCCGAGCGGACGGCTGCCTCGAGGAGGGCATCAGGGTCGGCCCCGAGCCGAACCGCCGTGGCAAGCGCCTCATACTGCACCGAACTCCCATCACCAATCGCCAGCCCCGCCCAGCGCAGGGCAGCGGCCCGGTCGGCGAACCAGGCGCTGTCGTCGGGCGGTGGAATGCGTGGCGGCATCGGAAGTCACTGCCGGAAGGACTGGGGGGCAGGGAACCATCCGTCGCCGGCTCCCCTCCTGACACAAGGAGTCAGAAGGGGGGGCGTTTTGTATACGAAGCGCCAAGCGGGGGGTCATCGCCCCTGCCACATTCACTTGAGCTGAATCGCCACCGGCTCCGAGACCGCCCCCCCCTGCTCTTCCTCGGCGGCCATCGCCCGGATGTCCTGGGTGATCTTCATCGAGCAGTACTTCGGACCGCACATGCTGCAGAAGTGGGCGCTCTTGAAGGTGTCCTGAGGGAGCGTCTGATCGTGGTAGCGACGGGCCGTCTCCGGATCGAGTGACAGGCGGAACTGCTCGTTCCAGTCAAACGCGAAGCGGGCCCGGGAGAGGGCGTCGTCGCGCTGTCGGGCATTCTTGCGGTGGCGGGCGAGATCGGCGGCGTGGGCGGCGATCTTGTAGGCAATCACCCCCTGCTTCACGTCTTCGGCATCAGGGAGGCCAAGATGCTCCTTCGGCGTCACGTAGCAAAGCATCGCCGCGCCGCTCCAGCCGGCGATCGCCGCACCGATGGCACTGGTGATGTGGTCGTAGCCGGGGGCGATGTCGGTGACGAGCGGCCCGAGGACGTAGAACGGCGCCTCGTCGCACTCCTCCATCTGCCGTTTGATGTTCATGTCGATCTGGTCCATCGGCACATGGCCCGGCCCCTCGACCATCACCTGGCAGCCCTTCGCCCAAGCCCGCCGCGTGAGCTCGCCGAGAACATGGAGCTCAGCAAACTGGGCCTCGTCGCTGGCATCGGCGATCGACCCCGGCCGGAGTCCGTCGCCGAGGCTCCATGTGACGTCATACTTTCGGAAGACGTCGCACAAATCCTCGAAGTTGGTGTAGAGCGGATTTTGCTGGCGGTGGGCCATCATCCAGCGGGCGATGAGCGAGCCACCGCGGCTGACGATCCCCGTGATCCGCTTCGTCGTCAGCCCCAGGTGCTCCTGGAGCAGCCCGGCGTGGACGGTCATGTAGTCGACCCCCTGGCGGGCCTGCTTCTCGCACATATCGATGAAGTGATGCGGGCGCATGTCCTCGATGTCGCCACCGAGTTCCTCGAGCATCTGGTAGATCGGCACCGTCCCGATCGGCACCGTCGAGGCGTCGATGATCGCCTGCCGGATCCCGTCGATGTCCTTTCCTGTGGAGAGGTCCATGACGGTGTCGGAGCCGTAGTGGACGGCCAGATGGAGCTTCTCAAGCTCCGTCGCCTCGTCGCTGGTGACGGCCGAGTTGCCGATGTTGGCGTTGATCTTCGTCCGGGCGGCGATCCCGATTGCCATCGGCTCGAGCCGCTTGGTGAGATGGACGACGTTTGCCGGGATCACCATCCGCCCCCGGGCCACCTCGGCACGAACCGTCTCCTCCGGAAGATCCTCGACCTTGGCGACAAACGCCATCTCGGGGGTGATCGTGCCGGCGCGGGCCTGTTCGAGCTGCGTCATGGTGGGACTCCGACGGGACTGTGGACGGACGCGTGATGAAGACACGGGAACCAGAGGGACCGAATCGGCTTCTCGGCACTGATCGCTACGGTATCAGAAATCGTCGCCGCCGCGGAGCATGCGGCTTCGCCTCAACAAAGCTCCGCCGCAGAGTGTCTCAGAGGGTCTTGAGATACTCCAGAACCGCGGCTTTTTCCTGTTCGTCGAGGATCTCGGGGAAGTCGTGCCCCCCCGCCCCCTTCCCCGGCTTCGTGGTGTCGAACCATTGGCGTCGCTCGGCCGCAGGGAGCCGTTCTTGGGGCATCCCGTCGCGAACTTCAACCGCGAGCCCGACGCGGGGCTCGTCGTAGCCGTTGCTTTCCAGAGCCTTTCCCCCCTCTCCTGCCGCTCCGGAGGGGGCATCGAGCCGTCGCCAGACGACAGGCCGCTCTGACGGATGGAGCAGGTGCCAGAGCGTGGGGACCGATCCGTTGTGGAGATAGGGCGCGCTCGCCCAGACACCATCGAGCGGCGGCGCGACATAGCCGGCCGGGGAATCGATCCCCTCCGCCGCGACCCCCTCGGCAAACCAACTCGCGTTGAGTGCTCCCCGATCCTGCGCCGTCAGCGAATCCAGCCGCACCCGATCGGTGCCGATCTCGTCGATCGCCACAACCCGCTCCGGATAGGTCCGCCCCGGCCCGCCACGCGGGCCGTCGTAGCTGCCGTGACAGTCGGCGCAGTGCGCCGCGAAGAGCCCCCGCCCCTGCTGGACAAGCGCCGCATCGACCGGCCCCTCCCAGCGGGGCGGCTCGAGCGATTCCAGCCACGCCTCGATGTCGCGGAACTCCCCCTCCCACTGGCGAAAACGTTCTGGTCCGTTCTCCTTGACGAGCAAAAACTGCATGAGCATCCGGTGCCCCTTGGGGGCGAAGGCGTCGGCATAGATCCGCTTCCGCTTCGAATAGTGCCACCAG
>CANGIH010000256.1 GCA_947453875.1 Planctomycetaceae bacterium
CACCGTGCCGTCGGCCCGGAGGAGCTTGAGGGTATTCACGCCGGTCGTCTTGTGGCGCCACACGAGATCGGAGACACCGTCGCCGTCGAAGTCGCCGATGGTGGCGATCGTGTTCACCCCCCCGCCGCCGCCGAGGGCACGCGTCCTCTTCGTCGCGCCGCCGGCATCGAGGAGCCAGGCGACGCAGGCTCCGGTCGTTGCATCGCGCCACACGACATCCCCGACGCCGTCGCCGTCGAAGTCGATCGGGGGCCGCGGCACCGCTCGGGACAGCGATCCATCGGCCGCCGCCACGACCGCGGCATAGCGCCAGGCGGAAGCCACCGGCTCGTCCATCGCGTGGAGCTTGGCGAAATCACCCCAGGCGGAAGCGCCGGGCTGCCCGGTGAATTGGAAGTCAACATAGAGGCTCATACCGGCGGCGGCGAGCCCCTGGAGATACTGCCGGTAGAGATCGCCCATCCGCCGGTCGTTCGTGGCGTCGTAGAAGGCTTGCTGGGCGGGGCTGCCGCGGCTGTCGAGATGGACGCCCCCTTCGTAGGCGACCAAGCCGATGGGCCGGCCGAGCGCCTTCGACCACGTGTCGGCGAGGGCCTTGTGGCGCCGCGTCCAGTCGAGGGCCGTGTCGACGGCGGTGCGGCAGTCGGCGAGGATCGTATCGACGGTCGTCGCGGCGGTGTACATCGCCCGCTCTTCGTCGGTGGGGAGGATGTAGGGGGCGATGGCGAGGACGTCGAACGAGCCCCCCATCGCGGAAGCCACCCGGTCGACGATCCATTCGTTGGCCGCCTGCCCGGCGGCCACGCGCACCAGCCGCGACGTCTGCCCGGCGAAGACGTCGCTCCAGATGTCGAGATCGCGTTTCGCCTCGCGGCCGGCGATCTGCCAGTGGTCGAGGCCCGAGTATTCGGGGCGCGCGGCGAGCTCGTCGACATACCGGGCTCCGTCAAAGCCCCACCCCCAGTTCCAGATCTCGTTCGACCATTCGACGTACACCTTCCTTCCCGGCTCGAGCCGGTCGCGGACGGTCTGGGCGAAGACGCGGACATACCCGTCGTCGGCCCGCGGCGGCATGTTGAACCACGGATCGGCGTCGAGGTCGTTGGCCAGCTGCACCATCTGCTCGATCGAGACGCCATTGACCTTCGGCTCGCTCGGCGAGCCACCGGGACCGGAGCTCTGCCGGGCGGCGTCGGCGGGGCGGGCGTCGGCGATGGAGACGATCCCCGATCCGTTGGTCTCCTGCCAGGGCATGAAGCGGATTGTGGCGAAGGGATCGAGGCGCTCGAGGAAAAGCGGATGGAACGGCGAGAACGTCGCCCCCGGCTTCCACACTTCGCCTGCGAAGCTCTTCCCCTTCCAGTCGGGCATCCACACATGCATCCCGCGGACCGGATCGGCCGGATCGGTCGACTCGATGCGGACGAGGATGCCGGAATTCGTCGGCGCGACGGCCAGTTCTGCCCGGTGGATCCCATCGGGGCCGGTGGTTGTCGAGAGGACGCGGGCATCGAAGCCGAAGCTCACCGTCCCCTTCCCCTCCCACTGGGCGTGATAGGTGCCGGCGGCGTAGCTGCCGACGTCGCGAAAGAGGAGCGTGGCCGCCTGATGACGGAACTGCCGGCCGTTTTCCGTCCATGTTTCGAAGTGGGTGATCTCCCCCTTGGCGTTCACCGGCAGTGGATGGGTGTCACCGACATCCCAGAGGCCCGCGCCGCTTGCCACGTCGACCGCCTGGGCGATCCACGGCCGCGAGGCCTGGAAGGCGTCGGTGAACGTCCAGGCGGGCGACCAGTCGACGACGCTCTCGACGTTCATCCCCACCTGCATTGGGGCGGCGGCAAACATCGCCCGCGATTCGAGCCGCTCGCCCCCCCGACAGACTTCCTCCTGCCGACGACCGACACCCCGCGCGCGGCATTTCGCGCCGCGTACCTGTGCAGAATCGAACACTCGCGCGAGCGTGTCAGCGATGCCCATCGACGCCTCCTGATGCGATCGAGGCACGGATTCAAGCGTGGGCAGCCGCGCCGAAGCGCCTGCGCCCCTCGGCCCGACCCCGAATCCAAGCCCCCGAGAATCCCTTCATGCAGATCGCGTGCCGGAAATACCCCCACGCTCACTTCACCCAGCGGTGGGCATGGGAGAAGGAGTGGTGGTACCAGCTTCCTTTTCCGAATGGCCGGAGGTGGATCCCGCAGGGGATCGCATGGCCGCTGGAATCCTTGATCTTGCCGCCGGTCGAATCGATCACCAGCGGCACGCCATCGGGGCTCTCGGCACAATGCCCCAACCACATGATGACATGCGTGACTTTCGTCCGCTCCTTGTTGCCGATGTAGAGTAGGTCACCGGGCTTGAGCGTTTTCACCAGCTTCTCATGCCACTCGCCCGGGGCCCCGGCCGGCCGAGCGATCACCTCGGCATGCAGTTCGCCGTGCGACGACGGAGCTTTCGCTTGAGCGCCCTGCTTGTGGATGTCGGTGTTGAGATGGATGCCGAGGGCCCAGTTGTAGTTCCAGCCGCTGAAGTTGCTGCAATCGACCCCCTTGCCGTTGCGACCGGCGCAGCATTGCTGCCACGGCCACCCCGCCGGCGGATCCCAGTCGGGGACGTGGTGGTGCTGATATTCGTAGCCAATGAATCGGGTCGCCGCGGCGACGACCCGCTCCCGCCGCCACTCGACCGGCTTGGCGAGGACCTGCGGCGGGCACTCGAAGAGCCGCACCGGCACCCCCCATGAGCCCCACTTCTGTTTCACCTTCGCTGAATACCACTCCTGGTGCGGCACGGAGCTCTGCTCGGTCACGCTCCCCCGCGCGCTCTTAACGTCGAAGAGGAGCTCGTGGAGCGGCACCTTCAAGGTGAGCTTGTACGGGCTCTTGTAAGGCCCTTGATAGGCCGTCGCTCCGGCCGACTCGTCGATGCTCTCGCTCTGGCCGGTGTCGCCTTCATCGTGGACGTCCGCGGCCACGTCGGGCTCGACCGCGACCTGGGCCGATGATGGTGCCGAGATCATCGTCCACGCGATGGCGATCGCTCCAAGGCGGCAAAGCCCGCTCACCAATTTACCAGCGACCATGACACGGAAACTCCTTCCTATGGGGATCCGCTCCGGAGACTGACTCGACGATCCCCAAATCTACCGAGGTGCAGCCGACTCTCGTAGACTCCGAAAAACGCCAGGGACGGCAGCCCTTCCAGTGCGGTCTCCCACCTGCCCTTCCGCCGCCGCCCCCTCGCCGCTATCTTCCCCGCCCGCCGAGGGCTCCCTTGGGAGCGGTGCGCACCGATCTCCCCGCGGGCGTCCCGGCCGCTTCTCTCCTCCGCCGGAGCCGTGCCATGCTGCGTCGCACGTTCCTCATTCGCGCCGGTCTTCCTGTGACGCTCGCCCTGGCCGGCTGCCGTGGGCAGCGGCAGTTTGCGAGGATCGTCAATCCCGGCGACAAGGCCCTCATGGGGAGCCATCAGGCGGGCGCCGAGACGTTCGGGCCGCTCGTCGACGAGGCGGTCGCCAAGCTCCTCGCCCGCCATGCCGAAGTTCCGGTGCAGCAGGTGTCGTACGACGATGCCGGTGAGCCCCTCCCCTGCCCACCGAAGCGGATCTGCTTCGTTGGCGTCGAGAACAAGAGCGCCGAGGACATCGGCGATTTCAAGGACGAGCTCTACCAGGTGATCGACACCCGGCTCCTCCAGACCCCCGTCTTCCAGCCGCTCAACCGGCGCGTCGTCGACGCCGGCCTTCTCGAGACCCGGCTCCGCCCCGACCAACTCTGCATCCCGGAGCACATGCGGCAGTTCGCCGCGCAATTGGAGCGCGAAGGGGAGCCGATCGACTACCTCCTCTACGCCACGCTCACCTCGGGCACGACGCGCGAGAACCGCGACTACGAGCGGAGCTACCGACTGACGATGGAGCTCATCGACGTCCGCAGTGGCGACTACGACAAGCAGTCGGCCGACCTCGTCAAGGGCTACCACCACAGCCGATTGAGCCGGTGGCGGGCGACGAATCCGCTCTCACGCTGATGTCACGCGGAGATAGCCCTCCCTGGCCTTTTTCCGCTTGGTCGACGGCCGCATCGTGCGGCTTCAGACCGCTCTGCTTCGTCCGTCGTTCTCAAGTCCTGCGCTGCCATGCCCCGCCCCGGCCTGCTTGCCATCGTCGTCCCCTGCCTCGCGCTCCTCTGCGGCTGCGCCACGCACATCACGCGGCTTGAGCCGGTGCGGGGGGCGTTTCATCGGGGCGATCTCGTCGAGGCCGAGCGCCTGATCGCGGCCGATCTCGAGAAGCATCCGGGCGATACGGACGTCCTCACCCTCGACCGGGCGCTCGTCGCGCTGGCCGATGGCCGGCCGATGGAAGCGGAGGATCTCCTCAAGGAGGTTCGCGATCGCTTCGACCATCTCGAGCAGGAAAGCCCGGTCGAGGATGCCTGGTCGATGCTCTCCGACGATCAGCAGCGGTCGTACGCCGGCGAGGATCACGAAAAGGTGCTCCTCCGGGCGATGCTCGCGATCACGAATCTCTCGAGCGACGGCGGCGATGCCGAGGCCTTCGGCTATCAGGCAGCCGAGAAGCAGGCGGAGATCGTCGCGGCGGCCACGGAAGAGGACGGCACGAATCCCAAGGCGTCCTACCGGCAGATCGCCCTGGCCCCCTACCTCCGCGGCGTCCTCCGCGAAGAGACCCACC
>CANGIH010000257.1 GCA_947453875.1 Planctomycetaceae bacterium
CGGGACCGACGGCCTGACAGAACGATCCTTGGAGCAAGTGACCTGACGGAGTAGATTCCAAACCCAATCCCAGCGCTGCACTTTTCGGCCGCCGCGCGCTGCACTTTTCAACCGGCGTTCACACACACCACCATTCACGCTCTCGGAGGCAGCCATGGCTCGCCCGAATGCCATGATCCTCTGCAAGTCGGTTCACCACGGCAGCACCGCCACGATTGCCCGGGCGATGGCTGCGGCGATCGAGGCCGAGGTCGTACCGCCGGAGGCATTCCCCTACACCAGTCTGGAGGGTGTCGGGCTGATTGGCTTCGGTTCGGGCGTCTACTACGGCCGGATGCACGAAGCGATGTTTGAGTGGCTGCGTGGTCTCCCCGATACGCCGGTCGCCAGATGTCCGGCGTTTGTGTTCTCAACGTCAGGGCTCTCGTTTCTGGCCAAGCTCTGGCACGCCCCCTTGATCCGGGAACTGTCGAAAAAAGGCTTCGTCGTCGTGGGAGACTTCCACTGTCGCGGTCATGACTCCTGGGGGCCGCTGTGGCTCGCTGGCGGCATCAACAGGCACCACCCAGACGGCCGTGACCTGGAGCGGGCCGGCCAATTCGCCCGGGGAATTGCCCGGCGGATCTGGCCTGCAGAGTCGCCCACAGGATCGCCGCCATGATCGCCACTGCGAAGGTTCTCGCCTCCGTGCTTCTGCCGTGGCTCACCTGGGGGCTGCTGGCGGCCCCTGTTCTGGCACAGCCCCCCGCGGCCCTCCCGCTCGACGACAGAGCTATCTCGCTGGGCCGTTGGAGTGTCGTGTCGGTGGAGATGAATGGCAGGCCGGTCGATCCCGACCTCCTGGCGATGCTCCAGCTGCATTACCGGGCCGACGGCTCCTGGGCGGTGCTGTTTCAGAACCTCCCCGTGGCAGAAGGGACCAGCACCTATCACCAGGATGCGTCACCGAAAACATTCGAGATGGCAACGCTGGGAAGCGAGAGCATCAAGCCTTCCCGGTACGTGGGGATCTACAGGCACGACGGCGACATGCGGATCCTCTGCTTCGCCCCCGAGGGCAAGCCCAGGCCCGAAGACTTCACGGCCCCAAGACGCACCGGCCGAACCCTCGTGACGCTCAGGCGGGTAGCGGAGCCATGACGCTTCTTCCGGGTTCCGTTCCCATCCGACCACCCGAGCCCTTGGTGTTGGCCCGGCCTCGGCTCCCGCCGCGCGCATCCGGCCAGAGCGATGGCGTTGCGAGGCACCCAGCAATTCCCTACCCTCGCCTCGCGACGCTCCCCGGGTGGACGGCCGCCAACCCAGCGGAACAAAGCCATGCGACGTCTCCTCAACTGGCTTCTCTATGCCCAGACCGGAGGACAGTTCCGCGAACTCGTCGGGCTTTCGACCCATTTCGCCCCGCCCGACGTCTCCGCTTACCGTCGATACCTTCCCGCCTCCCTCGACATGCCGCGGCACCCAGTCGTGAAGGTCTTCCTCATCGACTACCTCAAAGTCAGCCCCTGGCCATTCACCCGATACCAGGAGTGGTCGGTACTGCTGCGAGCAGCCCACCACGGAGAGGAGGGCTGGTACCCGGTGACGATGCCGGTCACGACATGGATCGCCAGGCAGGGGGGGCACCACCTGGGATTCCCCAAGTACATGGCCGACTCGATCGAACTTGTCGATGCAAACGGAGCGATCGAAGGCCGCGCGTACGCTGCAGGCCGCCTGGACGTGACGATGACCTTCAGAGAGGGACGGGTGCCATCGGTGCCCGCATGGGAGCGATCATCGGTCGAGGAAGTCAGACTCTTTCCCGACAATCTCGTCACCCTCAAGCCGGTCGGCGTGGGGCCTGACGTGAGGTGGGTGCGGTTCGAGGAGGTCGCCACCTCCTCGTGGGATGTGCAGAGGGGCATGGTGACGATCCAGGGCGACGCCGGTGGCCTGCTCGTTCAGGATCGCCCGCTTGCGGCCAGCGTCCACCGCTTTCGAGGCGGGATGAACCTCGTTCCCCTCGATCTGGACACGGTGCCGATGCCCCCCTCCGCCCCCGTTCTGGTCGCGCTCCCGGCCAGTGGCGCCGACGTCACCTCCGCCTGGTGACCAAATCGAGGTGGGCGCTGGCGAGCCGGAGCTTCGCGGCCAACGAGATCGCGATATTCCGCAGGATCTTCGCGTAGACCACCGGGTGGGTCGACTCGAGCCGTTCGAAGTCGCCCCGCTGGAGCACGGCACACTCGACGTCATCGTCGGCCACGAGCGTCGCCGACCGCGGCCCGCCGTCGATGAAGGCCATGCCACCGACCATCGTGCCCGGTGAGAAACTGGCCGTCCGTCGAGCGCTCTCCCCTCCCGGTCCCGTCCACGCCCCGACCACCCCGCTGGCGATCAGAAACAGGGCGTGGGCTTCGTCCCCCTCGCGGACGATCGACTCGCCCCGACCATACCGGCGCGTGATGAGCAGCGACGTGAGCACGGCCCGCTCGGTGTCGCTCAAGCCTGCAGCCAGTTCGTAATCAGAGACGTCGAGGATCCGGCGATCCTGGTCTGGCAGGAAGGCGCTGATCAGATCGTTCTCGCACGATTCCAAGCCGGCATCGAGGGACTGGTGGCGGAGAATGTCGGCGGCAGCCACGGGGCCCAGCCGATCCGCGACCACACGGGGAATTTCAGGAAGCCGCGAGGCGTGCGTGAACAGCACACAAATGCCCATGTCTCGAAGCTGGCTCGCGAGGTCGGCAAGGAGCGCCACGGACGAGACGTTGATGGCGGTGGCGTGCTGGAAGTCGACGATCAGCGACCGCAGATCGCTGGCGGCGGAGAGGACTTCGCGCACGATCGGCTCGGTGGTGGCAAGCGACAGACTGCCCTGAACCTCGAACACACGGATGGCGTCGCCGTGGTCACGGAGGCACGCCGCTTCCCGCGCATGGCGGGAGCGCGACGAATGCTTCTCCGCAGAGGTGTGGACATGCCGCCGGCTGGTCTGCGGACAGTAGGGAGGATTGAACTGGTGAAGCTCCCAGGCCTCCGACAGATCAGCGCAGACGCGGACAGCCCGCACGCTGTTGCCCTTCTGATCCAACCGTGGCGAAAAAATACCGATGCCGAACTGGCCCGGCAGCACGGCCAGCACCCCCCCCCCGACACCGCTCTTGGCCGGCATGCCCACATCATGGATCCAGCCCCCCGAGGAGTCGTACATCCCGCATGAGGCCATCACGCTCAGCACGCTCTCGACATGCTCGGCACGGATCGCGCGCTCCTTCGTGACCGGGTTCCTCCCCTGGTTGGCGAGCGTCGCCGCCATGAGCGCCAGGTCGTGGCAGTCGACGAGGATCGAGCACTGCCGGAAGTAGACATCGACGACCGGCGTCGGGTCGTCGGTGAGCACGTCATAATTCCTGAGCAGGTGGCCGATGGCCCGATTGCGGTGCCCGGTGCGGGCCTCCGACTGGTAGACCGCCGCGTCGATCTCGAGTGGATGGCCAGCGTATCGCCGGAACATCTCCAGAATGCGGGCCAGCCTCGTTGCGGGATCCCCCGCCAGCACCTGGCCGGTCGTGGCGATCGCCCCGGCGTTGATCATCGGATTCAGGGGCCGGCCGTCCTCCTCGCCGAGGCTGATGGCGTTGAAGGCGTCGCCGCTCGGCTCGACGCCGACCTTCCGGGCCATCCCATCAACACCATGGTCGTCGAGCGACAGGCCGTAGACAAAAGGCTTCGAGATCGATTGGACCGTGAAGCGGCGCCGCGAGTCACCCACTTCGTACACATGCCCGTCGAGGGTGGCCACGCAAATCCCGAACGTGTCCGGATCGACTTTGGCGAGTTCGGGAATGTAGCTTGCGACATCGCCTTCCCGGCAGTCCCGATACCGATCAAGAAGGCTTTCCAGGATGCGGGTGATGGGAGAGGCGAAGGGGGGTCGACTCTTGGCCATGGCGATACCTCCATAGAAGGAGAACCTATCCGAACGCCCGCGACCCCCGCTGTCCATGGCACACACCATCGATGGCCTATTTCCACCCCTTCCGCTGAAGATGATTTCCCATCGATCCATCAGGTAGGATTTCCAGGCTCCACGAATCCTGACGGCGCCGCGTCACACACCAAGCATTCCTCCATGACCGCGATCGGAGACAACAGGCCCCGCGAACTCCACTGGTATCACGCCGGGCCCATGCTGTTTGGCGACCTCGGCACGAGTCGGCTCTACGTGCTTGGGCTGGCGTTTTATTTCACGCGACATGCGTCGCTGGTCCACATCGCGTTCGTGAACATCCTCCTGCTGCTGGTGGGAGCCTGCTACCTGATCATCTGCCGGAAATACCCCGACGGGGGAGGCGTCTACTCGTCGGCCCGCGGCACTAGTCGGGCTCTGGCGGTCGTGGGCGGATTGATGCTCTGCGCCGATTACACCGTGACCGCCGCGCTCTCCTGCCTCGATGCCTTCCGCTACCTGGGTGTGCGAGGAGAGATCGGGGGCATCTCCGTCGAATTGATCTGCACGCTGGCGGCCATCGCCGCCATCGGAGCGGCCAACTGGTTCGGCCCTCGGGGGATGGGGCGAGTCGCGTTGCTCGTGGCGGTGGCAACCGTGCTCCTCACGGCCGTCATCGCGGTCTGTGCCCTGCCGAGCCTCCATCACACGCGGATCGAACTGCCCGTCCGCGA
>CANGIH010000258.1 GCA_947453875.1 Planctomycetaceae bacterium
GACGGCGAGCCAGTCGAGGAGCTCCGGATGGGAGGGGGCCGCGCCGCGGACGCCGAAATCGCTCGTCGTGGCGACGAGGCCGCGGCCGAAGTGCCACTGCCAGATCCGGTTGACCATGACGCGGGCCGTGAGGGGATTTTCCCGGCGCGTGAGCCAGTCGGCCAGTTCTTGCCGCCCACTTCCCGCCGCCGGATCGGCGAGCGTGTCGCCGCCGAGGATCTCGACAAACCGGCGCGGCACCTCCGCGCCCAGCTTGTCGGGCTCACCACGGAGTTGCACGCGTGCTTCGGTCGGCTTCCCCTCCGAGACTCCATAGGCGACCGGGTAGGGGGGGGTGTCGGCGATCGTCTTGTGCGTCGTGGTGAGTTCGCCGAGATCCTTCTCCAGGGCGGCGATGCGTGCGGTGGCATCGGGAGGGGGAGCGGGCCTCACCGCCGGCGCGGCTCCCGGTAGTGGGAAAGGAGCGGCCTGCCTGCCGACGTTGTCGATATCGCGGATCGGGGCGGGGCCGGCGACATGCCCCAAGCCGTCGCAGATGAAGGTGTCGATGACGCCATCCCACGCGGCCGGCAATTTCACCTCCGCAAACGGAATCGACTCAGGCGCCGGGCCGCCCGCCGGGAAAGGGGTGATCGAACCGGAGCCGGTCTTCGTCGCCTGATCGAGGGTCACGCGAACGTGGTACCAACGGCCCGGCTCAAGGGGCGCAACCACCCGCCAGCCGTCACCGTCGCGGATGGCGAACTCCCTTTGCGTGGCGGAGAAGTCGATCGCCGTCGATTCGATCACGCCCCGACCGATGTAGAAGCGGCAGGCACCGGCAGGCTGGTCGGCCCCCTCCGAGGGCAGCGTGCGGAAGTCGAAGCAGGCATGAAGCGGCGTGGCGACGTCGGCCACCAGTCGCTCCTCGAACGTGTGCCGCACCCCTTCGTTCGGTTGCCCGGTGCCGACGCGCACGCCGCGAGTGCCCGCAGGATGGACATGCCGCCAAGGGCTCTGCGATTCAGCCAGCACCGCATTGGGGCCGGCGGAGAGCCACGGCTTCTGGTTCGGCCCCTTGCCGATCTCCTGAGATTCCAGGTCGAGATCGACGCCACCGGCGAACGACTTCCCCTCGATGGCCAGCTTCTCCTGCCGGCGATCGGCGATCGCACGGTCGAGGGCCATGAGCCGCTCGGCCCGCTCCCGGTCGAGCCGCACCGCTTCCTCCGGGGGCACGAGCGCCGGGAAGTGTGCGGGCCGCTTGTGCTCCTCGCCGCCGGGAAACGCCCAGGTCGTGCTCTGGAGGATGCCGTAGAGGGCGTAGTAGTCGGAGGCGGTGACGGGATCGTATTTGTGGTCGTGGCAGCGGGCGCAGCCGAGTGACAGGCCGAGCACCGATCGGCCGAGTGAATCGATGGAGTCGGCGAAGTCGAGATGCTGGAAGTCGGTGTTCGGCGCGTAGCCGTAGCGCTTGCCGATCGCGAGGAAGCCGGTGGCGGTGACGAGATCGGCGTAGTCGGACGGCGCGGCATCGTGGGCGAGGATGTCGCCGGCCACCTGACGGGTGAGAAACTGGTCATAGGGAAGGTCGGCGTTGAAGGCCCGGATCACCCAGTCGCGGTAGCCGACGGCTTCCCGGACGGGGTAGTCGGCGCCGTCGCCGGCGGTGTCGGCGTAGCGGGCGACGTCGAGCCAGTGGCGGCCCCAGCGCTCGCCGTAGGCGTCGCTGGCCAGGAGCCGATCGATGACGCGCTCCCAGGCTTCGGGAGACGTGTCGTCGAGAAAGGCCCGGATCTCCTCGGGGGTCGGGGGGAGGCCGGTGAGATCGAGCGTGGCGCGGCGGAGGAGCGTGCGCCGATCGGCAAGCGCGGCCGGCTTCAAACCCCGGGCTTCGAGCGCCGCGACGATGAAGCGGTCGATGTCGTTGGCCACGAGCGCCGGATCGGCAACCGACGGCGGCGTCGCCGCCACTGGAGGAGAAAAACTCCACCACGACTTCGCTGCCTCGCGATCCATGCCGCCGAGGCGCGCATCGAGCACGCGCGGATCGGCGGCGCCGGTAGCGATCCAGGCGGCAAGGTCGTCGATCTCGCGCGGGGTGAGTGCCGGCCCGGCATCCTCCGGCGGCATCGCCGAAACCCCGTCGGCCCGCTTCACCGCCCGGATCAGCAGGCTCATGTCGGCCTCGCCGGGGATGATCGCCGGCCCGGAATCACCGCCGGTGGTCCAGCCCTGGCGGGAATCGAGGGCGAGGCCGCCGCCGGTCTTGCCGGTGGCGGTCGAATGGCAGCCCTGGCAGCGGGCGACAAGGAGCGGACGGATACGGCTCTCGAAGAGCTCGTCGTCTGCGGCAGGCGAGGTGTTCGCGGCGGCAAGGAACATCGCCACGCCGAAACCGATCAGGGCGACCCGCAAAACGGGCCACCGGACCGCGCGATCGGGCGAGGAGAGGGCCATGGCGGAAGGCGATGGAAAAAGGTCGGAAGTCAATCACCCCACGGATTCCCAAGAATACCCCGCAGGAGGGTGCCGAGACAGCGTCAATCGGGGCTGGCGGCAGGGGCCAACGGCTTTTGATCCCCACTGTTTCCCGTAGAATTCTCCCACCGGCATCGTTGGTGTGGGGAAACTTTTTGTCGTTGCGGGAACGAATCGATGCGATCTCCTCTGCTTGTCCTCCTTCTCGTGCTGCTCGCGGTGGTCACCCTTCCGTTGGCTGCCGGCGCTTCTGCGGCTGAATGGACGCCTGCTGAGACGCCTCTGATGACCCGATGGGGGAAGGAGGTCACGCCCGACAACGCCTGGCGCGAATACCCCCGGCCGCAACTGGTGCGGGAGTCGTGGCTCAATCTCAACGACCTGTGGGAATACGCAATCGTCGATCGGCCCGCCGGCGACGTCGGCGTACCGCCGGCCGACGGCACGCCACCATCGGCCTGGGACGGAACGATCCTCGTTCCCTTCTGCCCAGAGTCGGCGCTGTCGGGGGTGGGGAAGAGCGTCTCCAAGGAGCAACTGCTCTGGTACAGGCGGTCGGTCACCGTGCCGGAGGCGTGGCAGGGGAAGCGGGTCATGCTCCGCTTCGACGCCGTCGACTGGCACTCGAGCGTGTGGGTCAACGGGAACAAGCTCGGCGATCACAGCGGCGGCTCCGATCCCTTTTCATTCGACGTCACCGCGCACCTCAGGCCCGGTGCCAATGAACTCGTCGTCCGCGTCTGGGATCCGTCGGACGAAGGACCGCAGCCGCGTGGCAAGCAAAAACTCAAGCCTGAGGGGATCTGGTACACGCCCGTCAGCGGCATCTGGCAGACGGTGTGGATGGAGCCGATTCATGAGCGTCACATCAGCGGCGTCTTTCCGGTCGCCGACATCGGCATGGGGGAGGTCGAGTTCACGATCGACGTCGCCGGGCAGGCCGCGTCCGGTCCGAGGGCGCCGCGCGTCCGCATCGTCGAGGGAAAGGGGACCACGCGAAAAATCCTCGCCGAGGGGGCCCCCGGCCAGCCGATCCGCTTCGCCGTCAAGGAGCCGAGGCTCTGGACCCCCGACGACCCGCACCTCTATCCGGTCGATGTCGAGCATGTCGGCCCCGATGGCAAGGTGACGGACACCGTCTCCACCTACTTCGCCATGCGCTCGATCGCCGTCGGCAAGGATGAGCAGGGGATCCTCCGCCTGCTGCTCAACGGCAAGCCACTCTTTCAAGTCGGCCCGCTCGATCAGGGCTGGTGGCCCGACGGCCTCCTTACGCCACCGAGCGACGCGGGGATGAAGTACGACCTCGAAGTGCTGAAATCCCTCGGCATGAACATGCTCCGCAAGCACATCAAGGTGGAGCCGGCCCGCTACTATCACCACTGCGACACCCTCGGGCTTCTGGTCTGGCAGGATCAGCCGAGCGGGATGGGGGCGGGGCGGAAGCAGTTCGTGCAGCCCGACTGGCAGGAGGATGGGGAGTTCACCCCGGAGGAGAAGACGCAGTTCCGCACCGAACTGGGGCGCATGATCGACCGGCTGCGGTTCTTCCCGTCGATCGTCATCTGGGTGCCGTTCAACGAGGGCTGGGGCCAGCACGACACCAATGACGTCCTGAAATGGACGAAGGAACGCGACCCGACGCGACTGGTCAACGGGCCGAGCGGCTGGACCGACCGCGGCTACGGCGACATGAAGGACATGCACATGTATCCCGGCCCGGGGATGTTTCCGGTCATGCCCGACCGGGTGAGCGTGCTCGGTGAGTTTGGTGGCCTGGGGCTGCCGGTGAAGGGGCATCTCTGGAAGGACTCCGACAACTGGGGCTACCGGACATTCCAGACCGAGGCCGATCTGCGGGCCGCCTATGGCAATCTCATGCACCGCCTCCATCCCCTCATCGGCAAGGGGCTGGCGGCGGCGGTCTACACGCAGACGACCGACGTGGAGATCGAGGTCAACGGCCTCCTCACCTACGACCGCGAGATCCTCAAAGTGGACCCAGAGGAAACGGCCGCGTGGCACCGGATGCTGTTTGAGCCGGCGCCAACCTACCGGGATTGGATCCCGACCTCCGAGTCGGCTCCCATCGAGTGGCGCTACACCCTCGAGCCGCCGCCGCCGACCTGGGACAGGCCGGGCTACGACGACGCTGGCTGGAAGCGCGGCCCGGGGGGCTTCGGCACCGA
>CANGIH010000259.1 GCA_947453875.1 Planctomycetaceae bacterium
GTTCCCCGAAGCCGCTCGGGGGGTGAGCCCCGGTGAAGAGAGACTGCGGGGGATGGTCGCTGCCATCCGTGCCAAGCACGACGTCCCGGCGTTGTGGGCGGGAAGGTTCCACACCGACGGCCGGAGGGTGTTCGCGGTCAGCGGCGTGCGGAAGCAGGGCGAGGCCGATCCGGCCCGACCGGACGATCCCGTCCACATCGGCTCCTGCACGAAGGCGATGACCGCCGTGATGGTTGGCAGGCGTGTCTCGGCCGGGACGCTCTCCTTCGACACCACGCTCGCCGACCTGTTCCCCGCTGTTCGCAGCGAAGCTGGCGAGCGGTTCGCCACATCGGCTTGGGGGGATGTGACGGTCGACGAACTGGTCCGGCACACCAGCGGCGTTCCGGCCAATCCCGATTGGTGGGCCATCCATCGCGCCCATCCTCTTGACCCGGTCGCCGCACGGCGGGCACTCCTCGGATGGCTGATCGCGCAGGAGCGGCCTGCAGCGCCCGGTTTCCTCTACTCGAACGTCGGCTACGCCCTCCTCGGCCACGTGATCGAGTCGATCGAGGGGAGGCCGTGGGAGGTGCTGATTGCCGACGAGATCTTCCAGCCACTCCGAATGACGACGGCCGGCTTCGGCCCGCTGCCCCTGGAGGGAACCGAGGGGGCCTGGGGGCATGTCGTGCGCGACGGCGTCACGGAACCGGTGCGGATCGACAATCCCCCCCCGCTCGGGCCTGCCGGGCGCGTCCACCTGACGATGGAGGATTGGTCGCGGTTCGTCCTCGCGTTCACCACCGCTGGCAGGGAAGCGCAGCCGGAGCGGTTCGGCGTGTCGCCCCGCGACTGGGGCCACTTGCTCGCGCCGCGCGACGGAGAGGGGTACGCCGGTGGCTGGGGGCTCCATGAGCGGGCCTGGGGGGGAGGACGCGTCCTCTCCCATTCCGGTTCCAACACCACCTGGTACTGCGTCGCCTGGGTGGCACCGGGGCGTGATTTCTGTCTCCTCGGGGCGACCAACAGCGCAGGGCCGGCGGCAGCGCAGGCTTGCGATGAGGCGGTCTCGGCATGCCTCGATCCAGGGCTTCTCCCCTTCGCCACCGCCGCGGAACGTCGCTGAGGGGGGCGGGGGCTTGCGGCCCCGACCGCGAGCAGGTCGATTGGTCGTCTGCAGGGAGCCGCCCATTCATGACGGCGCCCGAAATGGTTCACGGAAAGGAGTCCCGCTGATGCCGCGCCGTGTCTCCACGAAGTCTTCGCCAGCCGCCTCCAGACGCCGGTCTGCGGCCGCGGATAAGGCGTCGGACACGCCCCCCGCAGCCCCGAAGGCGTCGGCCCCTGCCAACGTCCTGCTCGAAGGGGACTGCCTCGAATCGCTGGCCGGCCTCCCTGACGGCTGTGCGCATCTGGCCTTCGCCGATCCTCCGTTCAACATCGGCTACGACTACGACACCTACGATGACCGCCGCTCCGCAACCGATTATCTGGCATGGTCGAAGCGATGGATGGGGGAGATCGTCCGGGTGCTCCGTCCCGATGGCACCTTCTGGCTGGCGATCGGCGACGAATATGCCGCCGAACTCAAGGTGATGGCCACGCGTGAACTCGGGCTCACCTGCCGCAGTTGGGTGGTCTGGTATTACACGTTCGGCGTCAATTGCCGGCAGAAGTTCAGCCGTTCACACGCGCATCTGTTTCACTTTGTCCGTGATCCGCACGCGTTCACCTTCAACACGGATGCGATCCGTGTGCCCTCGGCCCGCGAACTCGTCTACGGCGACCGCCGCGCCGATCCCACCGGGCGGCTTCCCGACGACACCTGGATCCTCCGCCCGCAGGACCTCCCCGAGGGCTTCACGGCCGCGGAGGACACCTGGTACTTCCCCCGCGTCTGCGGCACCTTCAAGGAGCGTTCGGGGTGGCATGGCTGCCAGATGCCTGAGCAGCTCCTCGGCCGGATCATCCGGGCTTCGAGCAATCCCGGCGACCTTGTCATCGATCCCTTCGCCGGCAGCGGCACGACGCTGGCGGTGGCACGGAAGCTGGGGCGTTCATACCTCGGCTGCGAACTCTCGGCCGCCTACGCGGCGCGGATCCGCGACCGGCTGGCAGCCTCGCTGCCCGGAGATCCCCTCGACGGCTCGCCTGAGCCGCTCAAAAGCGTGCCCGCCACGCGTGACGGACGCCGCCTCGGCGCCCCTGCCCGTGGCAAGGCGAGCCGCGGAAAGGGAAAAAACTCCGCCCGTGATGCTGCCCATCGGGAGAAGCTCTTGTTTCCGACCGATCGGCCGTGATCGAATGTCGGGGTGGCCCAAGGACGGCGCCAAAAGCGGAAGATGCCATGGCCAGGTCGAAGCCGCGACGTTCGGAGCAGCCCCCCCCCGGGGGCCAGCGGCACAGCGCCGCTTCAGAAACGCCTGCCACCGTGCCTGCGGGGATCACGGCTCCTCCTGCTGACGGCGGTCTCTCCATCGACCGGCTGGCTCAGGCGTTCGCCTCGATGATGGGGGTGGCCGATCCGTACGGCGGCCCGCAGGCGGAGCAGAAGACGCTCGTGGCGGAGGTCGATCAATCGCTCGATCTCGACGACGAAGACTTCGGCCCCACCGAGAACGACGCCGCCTGTCGGGTGAGTCCTTCGACGATCCTCGAGGCCCTCCTCTTCGTCGGGCTGCCGGGCGGAGCGTCACTGGGGGCCAAACGCGTCGCGTCACTGATGCGGGGTGTACGGCCGCAGGAGATCGACGACCTCGCCATGGAACTGGCCCACCGATACCGTGCCAACAACTGTCCCTATGAGGTCGTGTCGTTGGGGGATGGGTGGGCGATGCGACTCCGAAGTGAGTTTGCCTCCCTGGGCCGCGTGATCGAGACGAAGGCGAAAATGGTGCGGCTCGATGGCGACGCCCTCGACGTGCTGGCCGTGGTGGCCTGGAACCAACCGGTGGCCCGCGACCGTCTGGTGGAACTCGGCTGCGACGCCCCGCCGAGCGTGCTGAGGCTGCTGGTCCGTCGGGGCCTGCTCGAGCTCGTTCCCACCGCGGGCGCCGAGCCCAGCTACCGGACGACGCCGAAATTTCTCGATGTCTTTCATCTGGCTCGGATCGAGGATCTCCCCGAGCCGAACGAGCCACCGGCGTAGGCGCCACCGGCGGCTGCGCTTACCGATCAGCGACTGTCGGCATCCGCTCTGGCGAGCCAACGGCGGGCGTCGTCGGTCGAGGCGAGTATCCCGTCGAGTTGGAGGACGCGGATCCTTCCAAGCATCGCCCCGAGTGACGGACCGGGCGCCATGCCGGCGCGGATCAGGTCATTGCCGGTGAGCAGCGGCGGTGGATCGAGCTCCGCGCGTGGACGGCCGACCTGGGCAGTCACCCAGGCAGCCTCCCGGGCAGCCGTGCCGTCGCCGGCGTGAACACCGGCGCGGGCGCGGAGAACATCGGCGAGCACCGACGCATCCCGATTGGCCATCAAGGGCTGCACCTCCGACCAAGGCCTCGTTGCCAATGAATCCCCCTCTCCCCGTGGAACGCAGGCATCGAGCGCCCCCCGCAACCAGGTCGCGGTCGCTCCTTCGCGATTGGAAAGGCGCAACCGATCGACGATTCCGGGAACCGCGCTGGAGCTTCCCTCGGCCATCACCGCCAGTCCGGCAGCAAGGCTCGACTCATCGAGGGCATCGACCACTTTCGCCCGGGCGTGCCAGTCTGCCGCCATCGCTCCAGGGTGCCGCGAGTTGGCCAGCTCCGGAAACACCACCGCCGCCAGGCCGGTCTCCGCCAGCAGATCAAGGGCCCTCCCTCGCCCCGGCCGCGAGAGCATGGTGCGGAGTTCCGCCGCGATTCGCTCCGGACTCACCAGGGCGACGCGATCGCCGAGCCGTTCGATCGCGGCGCGGGTCTCCGCCTCGAGAACGAATCCAAACCCGGCGGCAAACCGCACCGCCCGGAGGATCCGCAGGTGGTCTTCGCCGAACCGCATCGCCGGCACGCCGATCGCGCGGACGATCCCCGCAGCCAGATCCGCCCGGCCGCCGACATGGTCATGCACCTCACCCGTTCGGGGGTCGAGGAACAGGCCGTTGATGGTGAAATCGCGACGTTGGGCATCCTCCTCGGCCGTCGAATAGGCGACTCCGGCCGGATGCCGACCATCGGTGTAGTCGGCATCGGTGCGGAACGTGGTGACCTCGACCTGGCCGCTGCCGCGGGGACCGACGACGGTGATCACCCCAAACGCCGCGCCGACGGCAAGCGTACGGGACCGGCCGAAAAGCGCTCGCACCTGATCCGGCCGGGCCGAGGTGGCCACGTCATAGTCCGCCGGCGTGCGGCCGAGGAGTTCGTCGCGGACACATCCACCGGCCCAGAGGGCCTCGTGCCCGTCATCGCGCAGTCGATCGACGACTGATCGGGCGAACGACCTCGCCTGAACCGGATCTGCAGCAATGGGCGCCATGGTGACCCGTAAGTTGACACCAACCCTCCGCGCCTCATAGAATCCTAACATTCTGTTTCTGGGGGGCGGAGCGCTGATTTTTGAACTGGTTGCGGGGAAACTCCGTATCCACATTGGGGAATCGTCTTTTCGGGCAGCTGCCACCAGCCCCTGCCCGGGGTGGCGGGGGTTTGGAGCGTCATTTTTCTTTTTTCTGA
>CANGIH010000260.1 GCA_947453875.1 Planctomycetaceae bacterium
GAAGCCGGTCGACGCGGCGGCCGACGTCGATGGCGAACCGAGCCCGCTGCCGGCCCCCCAACCCGCTGCCACCGCGACCGGAGGGAGGCGCGTGCTGCTGGTCGATGACGATCCTGAGATCGTCGAGTCGATGCGCACCGTCCTGGAGTCGAAGGGCTACGAAATCCTCGTTGCCCGCGACGGCAATCAGGGGCTTTTGATGGCCGAGCGCGAGAAACCCGATCTGGTCGTCCTCGACATGATGATGCCCAAACGGAGCGGATTTCTCGTCCTGGAAAAGCTCCGTCGCAGCCATCCCATCCCCGTGCGCGTGATCATGATCACCGCGAATGAAGGGAGCCGCCACAAGGCCTACGCCGAGATGCTCGGTGTCGACGATTACATCCGCAAGCCATTCGCGATGGATCGCCTCCTCGAGAGCGTGAAGCGATTGCTCCCGGCGGGACTCTGACACGCGCACGTGTCCACCTCGGCTCGATCAGGATCGTGCTGCCGCGTCAAGGCGAACCTGGCGGCAAGCTCCTTGGCATTGGGCCGCTTCCGGCTCGCCGGCACTCGCGGTGGGCTTTTCTCCCCGTTGCCCTCATTCGACAATCCCGCGTCAGGTCGGGTGCGAGCTTTCCGTGAAGCGCGAAGCTTGGGTGGTCTGCGTAGGGCGAATGTGCGATTGACCCCCTTCCGAGGGCGTCCTACATTCCGGCGGTGACCTCGCAGAAGCCTCCCAGGCGTGCCCTCAAGGGCCCGTCTGGCAAGGGCCATCTGAAGTGCTCGAGGACACAGATTCAGGGGTGCATGCCGATGCCGGGTGACGATCGTCGTTTCGATGCTGCTGTGCCGCCGCCACCGGGCGGTGATCGCGGCACGCCGCGGCCGACGGGTCGATACCAGGCCAGCCCACGTCAGAGCCAGCCTGGTTCTTCGGTGGGGCTGCCGGCTGCCGGATTCGCTGGCGGCGATGACCTCAAGGAACGTGTCCGCGATGCCACCGACATCGCCGACCTCGTCGCCTCCTTCATCACCCTGCGACGGCAGGGGAAGGCTCTCGTCGGGCTCTGCCCCTGGCACGACGACTCCAAGCCGAGCTTCCAGGTCAGCCCCGAGCGGCAGACCTATCGCTGCTGGGTCTGCGGCGTCGGCGGCGACGTCTTCAGCTTTCTCATGCGGATGGAGAAGATCGAATTCCGCGAAGCCCTCGAGCAGCTGGCCGAGCGTGCCGGCATCGACATCCCCCGTGGCCGAGGGGGCCTGCCGGTCGACGAGCGGAAAAGCCTCCACCAGGTTCTCGGCTGGGCCTGCGATCGCTACGCCGAGTGCCTCCGGCGCAGCCCGGAGGCCGGCCGGGCCCGTGAGTATCTCCTCGGTCGCGGGCTCTCGCAGGCCACCATCGACCGCTTCCATCTCGGCTACGCCCCTGCCTCCTGGGATTGGCTTCTCCGCCAGGCTCCAGCCGCTGGCTTTCCGGCTGACCTCCTGGCGCGTGCCGGTCTGGCCGTCGAGCGTCAGGAACGCACCGGCCACTACGACCGCTTCCGCGACCGGGTGATGTTTCCCATCCGGGATGCACAGGGGCGCTGCGTCGCCTTCGGTGGCCGTGTCCTCCCCGGAGCGAGCGACGGCGCGAAGTACATCAACTCCCCCGAGACGCCGGTGTTCTCGAAGAGTTCGCTTTTGTACGGCCTCGACACCGCCCGCGAAGGGATGGCGCGGACAGGACGGGCGGTCGTCGTCGAGGGGTACACCGACTGTCTCGCCGCCCGGCAGGTGGGCTGCGACGATGTCGTCGCTGTTCTCGGCACGGCGCTCGGCGAGCGGCACGCGAAGCTCCTCCGGCGTTACGCAGACCGGCTCGTTCTCCTCCTTGACGGCGACGACGCGGGCCGAAGGCGGGCCGACGAAGTGCTCGACGTTCTCCTCGCCGAGCCGATCGATGTCCGCATCGCCCGCATGCCCACCGGCATCGATCCATGCGAATTCGCACTCGAACAGGGGCGGGATGCCTTCGAGCAGCTCGTCGAGTCGGCTGTCGATGCTCTCGATTACCGACTCGAGGAGGCCGCGGCAAAGGTGGTGGGCAAGGGGGATGACGCCGCCCTTGCCGCCGTCGAAAGCGTTCTCGCCGCCCTTGCCCGGGCATCCTCCCGTTCCACGCTCGCCCCTTCCCAGCAGCGGCTCCGCGAGGATCAGGTGCTCGGCCGACTGGCCCGCCGTTTTGGCCTTTCCCGCGAGGCCCTGCTCGGGAGACTGGCCGCAATTCGTGGTGAATTCCAATCGCGGTCGGCCGCCGCCAACCGCTCGGGAGCGGAAAGCACGCTTTCTGGGCAGGACCCGCAGCCGGTCCGGTACGTTCCCAGCCCGGGCAGACTCCCCGCCTGGGACCGCGAGGTCCTCGAGGTGCTCGTCGGCGTGCCCGAGGCGACCGGCCTGGTGATCCGCGAGGTGCCGGCAGCCGAGATGCAGGACCGTTCCTGCCGCACCGTGCTGGAGACGGCGCGGAGGATGCACGACGAAGGACGGGCGGTGAATCTCGGGGGCCTGCTGCTCGAGCTGACCGACCCGGCGCTCCACAGCCTCCTGGTCGCCGTCGATGCCCACGTCCACGCCGCAGGCGCCGCCACGGCGAGCGACCGCATGGCTCATTTGGAGGATGCCCTCCGGCAACGGCGCGCCAACCGCGACGTGGCCGATCGGATCCACAAGCTGAAATCCTCGGATCTGGATTCCCAGGCCGAGGCGGAACTTCTGGAGCAACTCGTCCGCAAGCGACGGGAAGCTCAGGGCATGACCGATCCCAAGGATGGGTGAGGGTGCCCGTCTCGTCGCTGCGATCGGCGCTTCCCGGCCTGGCCCTGGAAACGCCGGGGGGCGGTGCGCGAGTGACGGTACGATGGAGAAGGAGACCCCGATGAAGAAGCAGTCCGGAAGGCAGTCCGCATCCATGGCGAACGAGTCCCCGTCGAACGACATTCCCCCCACGGTCGTGCCGCCGATCGGCGTCAGCCCCGATCCGACGGGCCGGACCGCCGACTTCGACGACGTCGCTCCGAATGACGTCGATGTCGATGCCGCCCCTTCCCGCGACACGATCCGCTTTCCGACCGCCATCCAGGCCAAGGATCGCAGCGTGTCCACCCCCGATCGCGAACTTGCGGCGCTCATCGCCACCGGCCGCGAGCAGGGTTACCTGACTTTCGATCAGGTCAACGCCTACCTGCCGGACGAGGCCGTCGACCCTGAGAAGATCGACTCGCTGTTGGTCGCGCTCGAGGAGCGGGGGATCGACCTCCTCGATCAGCCCCCCGCCCCGCCCGCCTCGGCGCCTGCGGCGGCCAAGCCGAAGGCACGACGCGACGAGGCGATCACCACAGCCCCCTCCAATGCGGGCAACGACCCGATCCGGATGTACCTGGCGCAGATGGCGGAAATCCCGTTGCTGACCAGGCAGGAGGAGATCTCGCTCGCCAAGCGGATCGAAGTCACCCGCAAGCGTTTCCGCCGCGCCATCCTCGGCTGTTCTTGGTCGATGCAGACGACCGTCGATACCCTCCGCCGTGTCCACGAAGGGCATCTCCCCTTCGACCGCACGATCAAGGTGTCGCTCACCGAACGGCTCACGAAGGAGCAGATCCAGTCGCGGATGCCCCATAACCTCGCCACGCTGGCCCACCTCATCGACCGGAGCAAGGCCGATTTCCGGCTGCTGGTGAGCAAGCGGACCGGTGCCGAGGAGGCTCGTGCCGCCCGGCAGCGATTCCGTCGCAACCGGGCCAAATCGCTGACGCTCGTCGAGGAACTCAGCCTGCGGACCCGGAGAGTGCAGCCGTTGCTGAAAATGCTCCGCGGCATGTCGGCGCGGATGGATCGGCTCCAGCAGGATCTCCGTCTGGTCGATCACGGCCATGGATCGCGCGACGATCGGGCCGACCTCCGCAAGGAACTCCGTGACCTGATGCTCTCCACGCTCGAGAGCCCGCGTTCGCTGCGGACCCGGGTGGCGGTGCTTGAGAAGCTCCAGGCTGAATACGAGACGGCGAAGCGCAATCTCTCCGCCGCGAATCTCCGCCTCGTCGTGTCGATCGCCAAGAAGTACCGCAATCGCGGCCTCTCCTTCCTCGACCTCATCCAGGAGGGCAACACCGGGTTGATGCGGGCCGTCGACAAGTACGAGTACCGCCGAGGCTTCAAGTTCTCGACCTACGCCACCTGGTGGATCCGTCAGGCGATCACCCGGGCCATCGCCGATCAGGCCCGGACGATCCGCATCCCGGTCCACATGATCGACGTCCTCTCGAAGCTGCGGACGACCGCCAAGAGGCTGCTCCACGAGCTCGGTCGCGAACCGACCACCGAGGAGATGTCGCAGGCATCGGGCATCCCGCTCGAGGAGGCCCGCCGCGTGCTCGACATGGGGCGGCAGCCGATGAGCCTCGATCGTCCGGTGGGTGAGAGCGAGGATGCGAGCTTCAGCGAGTTCGTCGAGGACATGTCGGCCGAAAGCCCGACGCAGTCCGCCACCAACGGCCTGCTCAAGGACCGGATCGAGTCGCTCCTCAAGACCCTGACCTTCCGCGAGCGGGAGATCATCCGCCTCCGTTACGGGCTGACCGACGGGTACACCTACACCCTCGAGGAGGTGGGGCGGA
>CANGIH010000261.1 GCA_947453875.1 Planctomycetaceae bacterium
ACCACCACCGCCGACCGCGTGTGCGATCCGACTTCCGCCAGATGGACGGCATGGAGGGCGATTGTCAGTGGCTCGAGCAGCGATGCGGCGACGAAGTCGAGGCCGTCGGGGATGGGGTAGACCACCCGCCGCGGCACGACGACATACTCCGCAAAACAGCCATGGCGACGGTAGGGGCCGCACGACACTCCGAGCACCTGCCTGTCGGTGCAGAGGTTCTCGCGGCCCACGCGGCAGTGATCGCATTCCCCACAAAATACGGTCGAGTCGAGGGCAACGCGTGCGCCGATGGGCAGATCGGTCACCCCAACGCCGAGGGCATCGACCATTCCGGCGGCCTCATGCCCCATGATCAGGGGCGGAATCCGACGGCCCGTCGATCCGGTGTAGCCATGGACATCGCTGCCGCAGATTCCGCAGGCGGCGACCCGCACCCTGACCTGCCCTGGGCCTGGTATGGGGGTCTCGAGGTCCGTAAACGACAGTGAGCCGGGGGCGGTGAGGTAAAGCGCTTTCATGAAGCGTAGGGTAGCCCTCCTGCCGATGAAACCAAGCCCAGACATGCCGGGGAGGCGAGAAAGAAAACGACAACCCTCCCCGCCCAAGCCCTTATTTGGGTGGTTTGGGTGGAGGGCGTGGGTCGATGCGCCAAAAAACTGCCGGTCGACCCTCTGGCATCGGATTGCCGCCGACAGGGTAAAAGAGCGAAAAGGGGAAGGAAACGGCAGGAAAAACGCCACGTCGCCGCGGCGATCTGGTGAGTGTGTTGACACCGTGAGAGGGCAGCCTTACATTTCTCGCTTCGATCCCGCAGCGACGCCCGCGACCACCAAGGCCGCCGGTGGCCGTCGCGACCGACCCCTCCTCGGGGGGCGGCATCGTTTTCACCGGCTTCCCGGGGATTTTCATCCCCAGTGGCGAGCCAGTGTGGAACGCTGGCTGGTCGGCATGCCGAGGGGGTGGCGTCGCCTCACGGGGTGAAGCCCCGCAGGCCGGGTTCGATGGGCCAATCAGCTAGGAGAGTGAGCCGTGGCAGGGCCGACGCAGGAAATCATTCGCATTCGCATGGAAGCTTACGACCACAGCGTTCTCGACCAGAGCGCTGCTGAGATCGTCGACACTGCCAAGCGGACCAATTCCGAGGTTCATGGCCCGATTCCGCTTCCTACGCGGATTGAGCGGTATACGGTCCTTTCGAGCCCGCACATCGACAAGAAGGCGCGTCAGCAGTACGAGATCCGCACGCACAAGCGTGTCATTGACATCGTCCAAGCGACCGCCAAGACGATCGAGGCGCTCAATAAACTGAGTCTGCCGGCGGGGGTCGACATCAAGATCAAGGCGTCTTCCAGGGCTTAATCCTACGGGGTTGGGTTGTTTGGTGGCGTCGTTTCGGTTGTTTTTGTTTTAGGGAATGTGGCGGTTGCTGTGGTGGCCTTGGTGGCAAGGGCTGCGGTTGGGTGGTATTTCCGGTTTTCAACACCTCAGGAGCGTCCAGCACGGCATGCTTGGAAGGCGTTGTGGGTAAGGCTTCGTTGGTTGCTCTTGCGAAACGTGCCCGATGGGTGTGTTGCGGAAGGGTGGCTGGCAGGTGCTCCCGCAGCCAACGGCTTCGAGCGTGATCGACAGGCGGCCTCGGCTGTCCCGCCAGTTTTGGTGGGTGGCTAGGGGGCGTTTTGGACGGCGTACAACATGGCTACTCAAGACATTGCTGTTGCGGGTGGTGCTGGTTCCCGTGTGGGGGGCCGCTCCGGCGTGGAGCGGCAGGCTCGCAAGGGGTTGCTCGGCCGCAAGGTGGGCATGACCCAGGTGTTCGACGCCGACGGTGCTGCGGTGCCCGTCACGGTCATTGAGGCTGGTCCTTGTAAGGTACTTCGCCTCCGCTCTGTTGGGCGTGATGGCTATTCGGCGCTGCAGTTGGGCTTCCTCGACAAGCCCCGTCGTCTTGCCAGCAGGGCGATGCGTGGCCAGGTTGCCAGTCTCGAGAGCAAGCGATCAAAGCGTCAGGCTGAGGCTGGGGTGGTTGCTCTCCCCCGGCCGAACTGCGAGCCGCAACGTCACGTCCGCGAATTCCGCGGTACCTCCGAAGGCCTTGAGGTCGGCCAAGATCTGACCGTCAGCGTCTTCGAGGGCGTTGCTCGCGTCGATGTTACCGGCACCACGAAGGGTCGCGGTACGGCTGGCGTCATGAAGCGGCACGGCTTTAAGGGGCAGCGTGCATCTCACGGCGTCAAGAAGGTGCACCGCCATCAGGGTGGTACCAGTATGAACACCTCGCCGGCCCGTGTCTTCAAGGGCAAGCGGATGGCGGGACGCTACGGAAACGAACGGTCGACGATGCGCAATCTGAAGGTCGTGCGCGTCGATTTGGAAAACAATCTCCTGCTCGTTCGCGGTGCCGTGCCGGGGCCCAATGGCGCCCTGTTGGTCGTTCAGCAGACGAATCTGATTAAGAAGGTCGCCGGGCCGGGTGCGCCGGCTCCCAAGAAGAAGGCAGGTGGGAAGTGAATTTGGCCGTCTATAACCTGAGCGGCAAGCAGGTCGGATCCTACGAGATCGATCCCGCTGAACTCGCTCCCTCTGTCAACAAACAGTTGCTGCACGACGCTGTCGTCATGTACCAGGCCAATCTGCGTCAGGGTACGCAGCGGACGAAGTCTCGCGGTGAGGTGGCTGGCTCAACCAAGAAGCTCTACCGCCAGAAAGGGACGGGCAATGCCCGTGCCGGTGGTCGGCGGAGTGGTACTCGCCGGGGTGGTGGTCACATCTTCGCCAAGCGGCCCCGTGATTTTGGTTTCCGCATGCCGCGGAAGGCGTTGCAGGCGGCCACTCGGATGGCGTTGGCGGCACGGTTGGCCGACGACGAGGTGCGGTTGGTCGATTCGCTGTCGCTCGACGCTCCGAAGACTTCGTCTGTGTTTAAGCTGCTTGGAGCGCTCGGCGTGGCCGATCGGACGGTTCTCGTCGCTCCGGAGAAGCATGACGACAATCTCTGGAAGTCGGCGCGTAACATTGAAGGGGTTTCGGTTGCCCCAGTTGGCGATCTCAATGCCTGGACGATTCTCCGGCCGCGGAAGATCGTCATGACCACTGCCGCGATCGATGCCTTTCGTGCGTCGGTGAAGGCCAGGGCCAAGCCGGATTCAGCCGAGGGGGCTGTCCCGGCGGTGAAGGTCGCGTCCAAGCGCGTTGCCAAGAAGGCGACGGCCACCCGTAAGACCACGCGAGGAGAGTGATTCCATGGCCGTTCCTGTGCCTCCCCCCCCGATGCTCAATCCGCGCCTCGGGCCCCATCAGGTCATCGTTCGTCCCCTCGTCACGGAGAAGGGAATGCACCGGGCCAATCGGCATGGTGCCTACTCGTTCGAGGTCGTGACTGAGGCCACGAAGACCGACGTTCGCCGTGCCGTTGAGGAGATGTTCAACGTCAAGGTTGAGAAAGTAGCCGTCCAGAATCGTATCGGTAAGGCTCGTCGGAGTCGGACGCGGCAAACCAGCACAAAGGCATGGAAAAAGGCCGTTGTGACGCTCAAGCCTGATTTCAAGATCGACCTGTTCTGATCCTGCAGACGCCAGGGTGCTGGCTGACTCTCCCGTTCCATCGCCTCAGAGCATCCCGGACACCCGCCCCAGACACCAGAGTTTTCCGAAGCCATGGGAATTCGCACCTACAACCCCACTAGTCCCGGCCGCCGCAACGCCAGCGTCTCCGATTTCAAGGAGCTCACGCCGGGCGCAGAGGCACCGAAGGCGCTCCGCGTCCGCAAGCGGAAGACCGGCGGTCGTAACAATCAGGGCAAGATCACCTCGCGTCATCGCGGCGGTGGTCATATGCAGCACTATCGCCTGATCGATTTTCGTCGCAACAAGGATGGCGTGCCGGGTAAGGTTGATTCGATCCAGTATGATCCGAATCGCACTTGTCGAGTGGCGTTGATCGTCTACGCCGACGGCGAAAAGCGTTTCATTCTCGCTCCGGACGGCTTGAAGGTTGGCTCCTCCGTCCAGAGTGGAGCCGATGCTGCACCAGAGGTTGGGAATTGTCTGCCGATGTCGGCGATCCCTCTCGGTATGCAGGTTCACAACATCGAACTCCAAGCAGGACGCGGCGGCCGGCTGTGCCGGTCGGCCGGCTCGTCGGCCGTTCTTGTCGCCCGTGAAGCTCAGTGGGCGCAGATCACGCTTCCGAGCGGTGAAATTCGGCGAGTGCCGGCTGCTTGTCGGGCCACCATCGGTGCCATCGGCAACTCTGAGCATATGAATGTCGTGCTCGGTAAAGCTGGCCGGAAGCGTTGGATGGGCATTCGCCCCCACGTCCGCGGCACGGCGATGAATCCGATCGATCACCCGCACGGTGGTGGTGAAGGTCGTACGAAGGGTGGCCGCCATCCTGTCAGCCCCACTGGGAAGAGTGCCAAGGGTGGCGGTACGCGGAAGCCGCGGAAGCCATCTGGATCGGCTATCATTCGTCGTCGCAAGAGCCGTCGTTATGGCCAACTCAAGCTCCGATAGTTGAGCCTTCGGCCGGTGGCGGCGGATGTGATTGAGTCCGAAAATTGAATTGGTTGGATGAAGCGAATCAGTAGGGGAGGGCGCTAAGCTCTCGGTTGAATCATGGGACGTAGTTCGAAAAAGG
>CANGIH010000262.1 GCA_947453875.1 Planctomycetaceae bacterium
CTCGCCGCGACGCTCCAGGAGGGGATCGAGCGGGCCCGTTCGGGAATCGTCGCGCTCATGAACGCCGACGATGTCTCCCATCCCGACAGGCTCGCCAGGCAGTTGGCCTTCATGGACCGCCACCCGACCGTGGCCGCGCTCGGCACCCAGACGCGGCTCCTCGTCGATGGCCAAGCCACCGCGATCGACAGCCGGCTGCCACTCTCCCCGCAGGCCTGCCGGCGTTTCCTCCCAGTCGCCCCGCCGCTGGCCCATCCCACCGTCATGCTCCGCCGCGACGCCATTCTTGCCGTCGGCGGCTACCGGCCGCAGTCCTACGTCGAGGACTACGACCTCTGGCTGCGGCTCGCCGAGCACCACGACCTCGCCAATCTTCCCGACACGCTCCTCGACTATCGGCTCCACGACGAGCAGTTTTCCTCGGCCCGCGACGAGAAGGTGGCGGTGGCGACGCTCGTCGTCCGCGCCGCCGCCGCTGAGCGCCGTGCCGGCCGCCCCGACCCGCTCGACAGCTCGCGTGCCGACCGAGCCACCGCCGATCGCCTCGGCATCCGTGTCGCCGACGTCGTGGCGCAGGTGCGAAGCGCCGCGATCGGCAGGGCCGAGCAGGCACTCGCCGCCACCGGCTCACCGAAGCGAGCCGAGCGCGAACTTGCCCTCCTCGACGACCACTGGACCGCCGCAGCCGACCCGCGCCGCTGGCAGGCCGCCCGCGACTGGCTCACCGGCCGGGGGCTGCTCGCCATTGGCAACCGCCTCGGGGGGATGCGATTCCTGGCGAAGGCGGCCGCGGCCGATCCGGCACTGGCCTGCCGACTGGTCGCAGCGGGGATCCGCCGCTTGCAGCGGTAGAAAGGCCGGCGGGGGCTTCGGGGTCGCCCATGCCCCGTCGCCGGACGCTCACTCCGGCCATCCTGGCCTCCGTTCGCTCTGAGCCTGCTTCGCTTCGCCATCCATGGCTACGCTCGCATCCTACGCCGGCTCTCGGAGCACGGGCGCCCCCTCGCTGAAGAGTGCCCCATCTGATCGGGTGCGACTGAACCCAGCGCCCGATCACTTCCGCCCGGTCAGCCGGTGTAGCGGCCGACGACGAGGGAGATGTTTTGGCCACCGAAGCCGAAGCTATTGGAGAGGGCCCGATCGCAGCGAGCCTCGCGGGCGACGTTCGGCACGTAGTCGAGGTCGCAGTTCGGGTCAGGGGTCTCGTAGTTGATCGTCGGTGGCACGATGCCGTCGCGGATCGCGAGCAGGCAGACGATCAGTTCCGTGGCGCCGGCCGCGGCGATCAAGTGCCCCATCATGCTCTTGGTGCTCGACACCGGGATCTTGTAGGCACGCTCGCCGAACACGTTCTTGATGGCGAGCGTCTCGACCTTGTCGTTGACGTCGGTGCTCGTGCCATGGGCGTTGATGTAGTCGATCCCGTCGAGCCCGAGGCCGGCATCGGCCAGCGCCATCCGGATGCAGGATGAAGCGCCACGTCCCTCGGGATGGGTGTCGGTGATCCGATAGGCATCGGCGGTCGAACCGTAGCCGAGCAGTTCGCCGTGGATCCGTGCCCCGCGACGCTTGGCATGCTCGAGCTCCTCGAGCACCACCATTGCCGCCCCCTCGCCGAGCACGAAGCCGTCGCGATCATTGTCGAACGGCCGGCTCGCCTTGGTCGGATCATCGTTGCGCGTGGAGAGCGCCGTGAGGAGGTTGAATCCGGTGACGCCGAAGGGGTGGATCATGCTGTGAGTGCCACCGGACAGCATCACGTCGGCCTCACCGCGACGGACGAGTTCCACCGCCTCGCCGATCGCCTGGCTCGAGGCGGCACAGGCGGTGAGGCAGTTGAGGTTCGGGCCGTTGGCGTTGAACATCGCCGCGAGGTGCCCCGCCGGCATGTTCGGCTCCTGCTCCACTTCCGAGAGTGGGTGGAGCGTCTCGAGGCCGATCTTCGTGAACTTGGCGACATCGAGCGTGTCGCCCGAGATCGACATCGCCATCATCTTGGTGAAGGAGTCGAAATCCTGCTGCCCCTCGCCGCTGCCGAGGTAGACCCCCAGCCGGGTCGGGTCGGATTCGAGGCCGCGGGGGAGACCGGCGTCACGCATCGCCTGGAGGGCCGCTCCGGCCGCAAACCGGGTGTGGCGACCGCAATGCTGCCAGCGGGCGGCGTTCTCCCCCTCATCGGCAATCGTCCAGTCGCGAACCTCGGCCGAGATCTTCGTCGGGAAGCGCGACGCGTCGAAGACGGTGGTCAGGCCGACACCGGAGGCACCGATCTTGAGGTTGCCCCACAGATCCTCGACGCGGACGCCGAGCGGAGTGACGCAACCGATGCCCGTGATCACGACACGACGCCTGCCGGACGCCTTGCCAGCAGAGCCGTTTCCCGCCGAGCCGGAGACCATCTGGAAATCCTCCCTGGAAAACATCCCCGCGGGTCAGCGGCCGCGACCATTCGTCGCTCGCCCGGGAATGTGCCTGCTCACCAGTCGGGCCGCTGGAGCGGCTGCCCAGCCTCGTCACGACCGACGTCGTAGATGTGCATCTGATCGAGCCACTTGAGCAGTTCCTCGGGCTCGAAGAGCTTGGGAACGCCCTCGCCAGGCTCAAGATGGGCAAAGAACAGCTCGGCCTCCCCCTGCACGCGACCATCGACACTGCTCACCACCTTCGTCAGCGAGCCGCCAGCCTTGAGGTCGAGGATCTCGGCCTGGAAGCGGATCGTGTCGCCGGGAACGGCATCGAAGTGGAAGTCGGCGCCGGCCACCTTCGCCAGCACGACGCGGCGGTTGTATTCGATCGCGTCGGCGACGAGCAGCCCGGCGGTCTGGGCCATGCCCTCCACGATCAGCGAATTCGGCATCAGGGCCGCACCGGGGAAGTGGTCGTGCATATGCTCCTCGGCCAAGGAGACATTCTTCACGGCCACGGCATTCCGGCCACGGACGAATTCATCGAAGCGGTCGATCCAAAACCAGCGCATGGAAAGAAGCCGGGTGACCGGCCACGAAAGGACGGGACTTGCTCCGGACGGGCGACAGGCCCGCCGCGATGACAAAAAGCCCCCGAGTCAGAGGGTCAGGCTCCGACCTTGCTCTGCACGTAGCGGACCATGTCCTCGACGGTGAGCATGTTGGGGAAATTCTGGACGCTCGGGTTCTGCTCGAACTTCGTCAGGTCATAAAACGGCATCTGGGCCTTGAGGGCAGCCAGACCGGCGGCGTTCACCTTGCCGTTGGTGACGAACTCTGAGCTGGTGAGGATGTGCTCCGGGAACAGTTCGCCTCGCGGGATCTTGATGCCGAACGCCTTTTCAAGGCGGAAGACGATGTCGAGGAAGTCGATCGACTCGGCCCCAAGATCCCCCACCATCGTGGCGGATGGGGTGACTTCGTCCTCGTCAACGCCGAGGGCATCCACCAACGCGGACCGGACCTTCTCGAAGATTTCATCGCGGGACGGCATCGACTTGGCACCTTGAGAAACGGGGATGGAGAAAACGGAAAACAGGAAGCCGTGGCAACCAGTCAACGTTGTAATGCCACGCCGCCCCGCTGTGAACCCGGAAAAGCTGCGGGAACCCGGAAGCGGGGCGATTTCCCCCCACCCTCCAATTTCCGCCTCCGGCAAGGCTGTTGCGGCCCAGATGGACGCCAAGGGGCAAAAGGAAGGAACAAAAAGGCGATCGAAAGCCCTTCCCAGCGGATACGGAGGGCCTCCTTGGCCCGGGAGGGCCTGGGAGCCCAACGCCGTCGACGGCGTGCTACTGCCCCGCCACCGGGACAGTGTTCGCCTGGCGGTATGCCACCCCGACCGGCATCACCGGCGTCGCGGCACCGCCGACAGCGGCGCCGTACACAACCGGACGGGCAGCCCCGCCACCCCGGCTGGCGGGATGGAGCACGGCCCACAGCTTCCGCATCTCCGACCGAACCCTGGCGTCGAGGGCATCGCCGTGGGCCATGCGATCGACGAGGTTGTAACGCTCGAGGACGAGTCGGGCGGTGAGGCTCGTCCGGCCGCTGACGGTGCCGGTGGCCTTCACCTTGGTCATCGTCTCGTCCTGGGAGAGCACCTCGGCGGTCACCGTCAACACCTTCCCCGGCTCGACGAAATCACCGTACTTCACGTTCTTCGCGGAGCGAAGCACGACGATCGAGTGGGCGAAGTCCTCCCCCAGACGGATCGTCCACGCCGCCGCCTGCGTCATCGCCTCGAGCATGAGGACGCCCGGCATGACCGGAAAGCGAGGGAAGTGATCGGCGAGGTATTCCTCCGAGAGCGTCAACGTCTTGATGGCGGTGATGCTCTTGCCGGGGTCGATGGCGGTCACGCGGTCGAGCAGGGTGAAACGCATGGGAGTTCCATTGCGACAGAAGTGGACGCGGAGGAACCCGCGTCAGGCATGTCCGTGCCAGCGGTCGCAGTATAGGGATTCCCCCCTCTGCCACAACTCGCCGGAACCCCATCCGGGCACCTCTTTCTTTGGTCTGCCAAGCTGACAGCCGGCACGGCCCGAATCACCGCCACAGATTCACGCACAGACCCGTCGCCTCCGCTTTCCGCGGCCAAAAACGCCTTCGCCACTTGGCGTCATCAAGGCAGTCAAAGGATGGGCACGTACTTTGCTTCTCTC
>CANGIH010000263.1 GCA_947453875.1 Planctomycetaceae bacterium
TAGTCCGGTCCGCCCGCGAACGACCCTGCCGGCCCCGGAGCCCACCCTGAGCCAGTCCGAGGATTCCCGCGCCCCTGCCGCGCTTCCCGCCTCCAGTGTCAGTGTCGCCACGGGAGAGGCCCCCGTGGCGCCGCCACCGCGACTGATCGAACTCTCGCCGCAGAATCTCTATGACAAGTGCCAGGCGCTGGCCCGCAATCTGTGGTGGAGCTGGCACCCGGAGGTGACCAACCTCTTCCGTGAGCTCGACCCGGTCCGCTTCCGCCAGCTCGACCACAATCCGATCGCATTGCTTGCCGAGTTCACGCCGGAGCGTCTCGAGGCGCGGGCGGCGGAGCTCGTGCTCTACAGCCGCATCAACCAGGCCTACCGCCGGCTCAAGGAATACCTCGCCGCCGAGAACACCTGGAGCAACGTCCACGCCGGCGTGCTCGGCTCGAAGCCGGTGGTCTATTTCTCGGCCGAGTTCGGCATCCACGAGTCGGTGCCGATCTATTCCGGTGGCCTCGGCGTGCTCTCCGGCGACCACATCAAGAGTGCCAGCGGCTTGGGCGTGCCGCTGGTGGCGGTGGGGCTCTTCTACAGGCAGGGCTACTTCAAGCAGCAGCTGGACATCGACGGCTATCAGCACGAGGAGTATCTCCAGTCGCGCGTCGAGTCGTTGCCGCTGGAGCCGGCGATCGGCACCGATGGCGAGCAGGTGTTGGTGTCGATCGACACCCGCTCCGGGCAGATCAAGGCGAAGGTCTGGAAGATGGCGGTGGGACGGGTGAGCCTCTACCTCCTCGACTCCGACGTCGAGGGCAACACCCCTGAGGATCGGGAGCTGACAAGCCGGCTCTATGGGGGCGACACGCGGGTCCGCATCCGTCAGGAGCTGATCCTCGGTGTCGGCGGCGTGCGGGCGATCCGCGCTCTGGGGATCGTGCCCGGGGTCTATCACCTCAACGAGGGCCACTCGGTCTTCGCCACCCTCGAGGCGGTGCGCGTGCGGATGGAGCGGGACGGCTTCTCCTTCGATGACGCCGTCCGCAAGGTGGCCCGCCAGACGGTGTTCACCACCCACACGCCCGTCCCGGCAGGTCACGATCGCTTCGACGGCGGCCAGATCGAGGAGCATCTCGGGCCGATGCGTGATTCGCTCGGGATCTCGCACGATCACCTCATGGGGCTCGGCCGGGTCGATCCGAGCAACCATGGCGAGCCGTTCTGCATGACCGTCCTCGGCCTCAAGCTCTCCCGACGGGCCAATGCCGTCAGTTCGCTCCATGGCCACGTCAGCCGGAAGATGTGGAAGGATCTGTGGGCTTGGCGCGTCGAGGAGGAGGTGCCGATCGGCCATATCACCAACGGTGTCCATGTGCCGAGCTGGCTCTCCTGGCAGATGCTCCAGCTCTATGACCGCATCTTCCCCGCCAACTGGTTCAAGCGGATGGGGGAGCCCGATGTGTGGCAGAAGATCCACGAGTGCGACCCCGGCGAGCTGTGGGAGACGCACTACGCCCTCAAGAATCTCCTCCTCCAGTTCGTCCGCCGCCGCCTCTCACGGCAGTGCCGGCGGCGGGGCGAGAGCGACGAGGCGGTGGAAGCAGCGCGGACGGTGCTCGATCCCAACATCCTCACGATCGGGTTCGCGCGTCGCTTCGCCACCTACAAGCGGGCCGACCTCGTCCTCGGCGATCTCGAGAAGCTTTCCCGACTGGTGTGCGATCCCGATCGTCCTATCCAGGTGATCTTCGCCGGCAAGGCCCATCCGGCCGACGAGCCTGGCAAGGGGTTGATCCGCAAGATCGCCAATCTCCGTCACGACCCCCGCCTCGCCGGGCGGATCGTGTTCGTGGAGGATTACGACATCAACGTCTGCCGGCACCTCATTCAGGGGGTGGATGTGTGGCTCAACAATCCCCGTCGTCCCCTCGAGGCCTCGGGCACCAGCGGCCAGAAGGTGGTGCTCAACGGCGGGCTCAACTGCTCGGTTCTCGACGGCTGGTGGGCGGAGGCCTTCGACGGCCGCAACGGTTTCGCGATCGGCCGTGGCGAGACGCACGCCAACCCGGAAATCACCGATGCCCGTGACGCGGCGGCGCTCTACGAGGTGCTCGAGAAGGAGGTCATCCCGCTGTTCTACGACCGCGACGCCGACGGCCTGCCGCGGACCTGGATCAAGATGATGATGAACTCGATCAGCACGCTCGCCTGGCGGTTCAGTTCGCACCGCATGGTGATGGACTACGCCCGTGCCTGCTACGTGCCCGCGGCCGGCGGGCTGTCGTGTGACATGCACTCGCGCTGACGCAGATCCAGCGGCCACGCTTCCGCCGCCCCGCACCCAAGGGGCGGCGGATGCTCATGGCGATTCGTGGCCCGTCGGCACTTGGATGCGCTCGGTCCGCAGCGCCTCGGAATGGGGGGCGATTCCGCCGGCTTACTCCCCCAGCGTCCGCCGGCGGCGGAGGAAATGGTGATAGTGCTGCGCGAAGCGGTGGGCCTCGTCGCGGACGTATTCGAGGAGCCGGAGGGAATAGGCGTCGCGCGAGATCTTGAGCGGCTCGCTCTTCCCCGGCACGAACACCTCCTCCTCGCGCTTCGCCAGCGAGATCACGCAGGGCGCCTCGATCCCGAGCGACTCAAGCGCCGCCATCGCCGCTGACAGTTGCCCCTTGCCGCCGTCGACGAGGAACAGGTCGGGCAGGCTCGCCCCCTCGCGCACCAGGCGCGAGAAGCGGCGGGAGACAACCTCATGAATGCTCTTGAAGTCATCGATCCCACTGACCCCCTTGATCCGGTAGCGCTTGTAGCCCGCCTTGAAGGGGAGGCCGTCGATGAACTGCACGAGGCTCGCGACCGTCTCGTTGCCGTGGAGGTGGGCGATGTCGACCCCCTCGATCACCCGTGGCGGGGCCGCCAGGCCGAGCACCTTCGCGAGCCCCGCGAGCCCCTTCTTCGGATCGACGAGGAACACCTCCGGCTGGACATGCTCCTCGAGGTCGCCACGCTGGTCGAGTGTCTCGAGCAAGCGGATCTCGTCGCGGAGCCGAGCCGCCCGCTCGAACTCGAGCCGTCCCGAGGCGGCGAGCATCTCCGCCCGCATCTCCTCGAGGAGCTTTCGCTTTCCTCCTTCGAGGAAAGTTCGCAGCCGGTTGATGTCGGCCCGATACTCATCCTTCGAGATCCGCAGGTTGCAGGGGGCCGTGCACTGCCCGATCGATGCCAGCAGGCAGGGGCGGAACCAGCGCCACTGGGGATCGGAGGCGTCAATGTCGAGCGTGCAGGTGCGGAACTTGAAGATCCGCTGGAGGACGACGATCGCCCCGCGGAGGCTGCCGGCGCTCGTGAACGGCCCGTAGAGCTTCACCCCCTTGTGGCGCGGTGTCCGCGTGAACTCCACCCGCGGGTAATCCTCGTGGGTGGTGATCTGGAGGTATGGGAAGGTCTTGTCGTCCTTGAGATCGGAGTTGAACCGCGGCTGCACATCCTTGACGAGCCGGCTCTCCATGAGGAGCGCGTCGACCTCGCTCTCGGCCTCGAGGTAGTCGATGTCGCGGATCTCGCGGACAAGCTCCGCCGTGCGCCGGTCCTCGGCTGCCGCCTTGAGGAAATAGCTCCCCGCCCGGGCCCGTAGGTTCTTCGCCTTGCCGACGTAGATCACCCGTCCCGCCCCATCCTTCATGAGGTAGACACCAGGCGTGGTGGGGAACGACCGCACCTTCGTCGCCGCCGCCAGCCGGTCGGGTTCGACATCGAGGGCATCGGTGTCGAAGGGGGCGCTTTCGAGTGTTTCCGGACCGGTGTCGGCAGCGGGCGAGCCGGCCGGTTCGTCATCTTCGAAGTCGTCGATCAGATCATCGCTGGTCATGGCTCAAGTGTAGACCGCGGGAGCGATCGGGTGGGGGTGGGGATGGGCCAGCGCCTTCTCCAATCTGGCCTCAAGGACGGTCGGGAGAGCCTGCCGTTCCATGGAGAGAAAGTTCGGGATGTGTGGCTCGTCGACGACGTGTCGGAGCGGAGCGGCGTCGAGATCCTCGCGGCGTTCCGCGAGAGGATCGACAGCAGGCGGGCCGTCGTGACCGATCCTCCGCGGGAGGGGTCGAAGACCACCAGGGGAATTGAGTGGAGGCGCGACGCAGGGGCGGTCAGTAGCGGGCCTTCCGGCCGAGCTTCTTGAGCCGGTTCATCCGGACCGGGCTTCCCTCGAAGACCCCTTCCGGCCAGGCGCCGGCGGCAAGGATCGCCCGATAGATCGCCTTCTGCTCGTAGGCGTTGACCCCGAGGCCGGCGAGATACTGGAGGCGGAGATTCGCATCGCGGTTGATCTCGGCGTCGGCAAGCCAGCCTTTGAGTTGTGGGCCGGTCGCCGCGAACGAGGCGAAGAGGTCGGCGGCATTCGAGCAGCCGATGTCGGCGAGCGACTCACGGAGCGCTTCGGTGCCGGGGCCGCGGAGGCGCTCGTCGATGCGGTCGAGGTCGATCACCGTCGGGCCGTTGCAGCCGAGGAGGACGAGATCGTAGCCCTCGCTGCCGGCGGTGTTGCCGAAGACGAGGCCATCAGGGAAGACCTCGAGGAACGTGGCGATCTCGCTCTTCACGGCCGGTGTTCCCGCTTCGTAGAGCTGGACGAA
>CANGIH010000264.1 GCA_947453875.1 Planctomycetaceae bacterium
ATGGAGACAAGAAGTTTTTCGAAGTCGAGCTACGTGACAAGGATGAAAACTTGTATTGTATTGGGCCGATCACCAATGATGTGGCCGCACCATTAACGGAGGAGGAGGTTGAATCATTTCTGAAAGAAATCGAAAAGGAGCCGCCGCCAGAAATAATAGTTACTTCTGCGGTACAATCAAGTAAAGGAGAAAGCAAATGACGGGCCCTCGTCGAGGAGAGAGGAAGATTCCTCCTCCTCCCCGCCGAGGAGATCAGCGATCAGGCCGAAGGAGTGCCGGTTCATATCAATGCCTCCAACATCCGCGACCCGCTCGCGCCCGCCGGCGGGCGGACGGTGAGCGAGACGATCAGCAACAACCTCCGCGCCGTCGAGGAGCAGGCCGAGAAGGCGGGGCGGGAAATCCTCGCCCACCTCAACCATCCCAATTTCGGATGGGCCGTCACCGCCGAGGATCTCGCCCATGCCGTCCTCGAACGCCACTTCGAGATCCACAACGGCCACCCCGTCGTCAACCAGTTGGGGAATGAACACCACCCCGATGTGGAACGGATCTGGGATATCGCCAACACCATTCGGCTCGTCGAACTCGGCGCGCCGCCACTGTTTGGCATCGCCACCGATGACAGCCACAACTACCACGGCAAGCCGGGGGGGGCGCGCCCCGGTCGCGGCTGGACGATGATCCGCGCCACCCACCTCACCCCCGAGCATGTCGTCCGGGCACTCCAAAACGGGGATGCCTACGCCTCGACCGGTGTCGTCCTCCGTGCGATCGACCACGATCCGGTTGCCCGGAGACTCCGCGTGGAGGTGGAACCAGACGGCGACGCGACGTTCGCGATCCGGTTCGTCGGCACGCTCCGCGGCGTCGACGCGACGGGGACGCCGATCGACCTCGCCTCTCTCCCCGAAGACCGTCGCAAGGCCCTCGGCCGGGAACGGCGGAGATGGTCGGAGAAGATCGGCGCCGAACTCGCCAGGGCCGAGGGGCCGGTCGCCGAATACGCATTCACCGGCGACGAACTCTACGTGCGTGCCGTGATCACCTCGAGCCGGGAACCGGACGATCCCTCCTGGAAGGGCCAGCGGCAGCAGGCCTGGACGCAACCGATGGGCTGGACACTCCCGAAGTGATCAGGCTGCCATGCGGCCCGCTTCTCAGCCTGCCGGCCTCCCCGCACTGCCGGGCTGGGGAAGATCGCAGCGGGCGCCGAAATAGCCGGTCGATTCGATGATTCGCGCCACCGCCGGATCGACAAGATCCTTCCAGGATGGATCGCCGGAACAGATCCGCGATCGCACCTCCTCACTGGAATAGGTTCGTAGCGACGATTCATCGCAGGGAATCGAACGGATCAGGCCGTTGGCGAGAAGGTGCTGAAGCAGGTGGCTCAAGTGGGGAGCCACCTTGAGCGTCTCGGCCGTGATCTTCCGCCCGTCGATCGGATCGCGGGTGGGATAGACATAGAGCCGGACGGAGCTCGTGAACAACCGGCCGAACGCCTCGAGGATCCCCCCGGCCAGATCCCGGTAGTGGGATTCGTTGAAAAGTTCCCGGAGCAGTGGCACGCCGAGGACCACGCCGATCCTTTCGACATTCCGCTTGGCGAGGTATTCCGCCAGCCGATGGAACGGCCCGAGATCACTGACGAGAACCAGTTTCTTCACCGCCGACAGCAGGTCGACGCGGGCGAGGAAATCGGCATCCTCCACCTGCCCCCGGTCGCGGAGATTGTTCATCGTCACCTCCATGATCTCGACCACCGGCGAGTCCGGATCGGAGGTGGCGGCGTCGGAGGCGAAAATCGCCGCCGCATCGGCGAGCATTTCGAGATTGAGCTTCGTCACCGGCGCGAACCGGCCACGTTCGACGAGGACGCGGCGGCGGCGGATCGCCTCCGACGCCAGCAGCGGCTGGCCGTCGATGCCGAACAGCACGGCGTGCGTGAATCCGATCCGCACCAGATGGAGGGCGAGAAGCCGGTTGTCGACCTCGGTGAACGCCGGACCGCGCATCTGCACCCAGTCGATCTCGAGCCTGTCGCGGCCGACATCCTCGAGGAGCGATTCGAGGAGCTGGTGGGGGTTTTTCCAGTGGTGGACACAGGCGTGGATCAGGTTGACCCCCAACCGGCCGAGGGCATCCTGCTGCCTCGAATTACTCGGATCGAGCATCCGCACATGGACGACGACGTCGTTGGGATCCCCCCCGGGCCGCTCCTGGAAGCGGATCCCCATCCAGGCATGCCAATCATTCCCGCCGGCATGGGCCTTGGCGGCCGCGGTGTCGGCGAAGGCAAAGAACCGGGTGGTCGATCCCCGCGCCTCCTGCAGCCTCTCCTTGAGGAGCGAATATTCGTGGGCCAGCATCTCCTCGAGCCGCTCGCGGGAGACATACCGGCGGGCCTTGCCATAGATCGCGTCGCTGACCTGCATGTCGTAGGCCGACATCGACTTCGCGACCGTACCGGCGGCCCCACCCACGGAGAAAAACCACCTGGCAACCTCCTGACCGGCACCGATCTCGGCAAATGTCCCGTAGACCTGGCGGTCGATGTTGATCGCCAGGGCCCGCTGGGCGATCGGATCGGCGGCATCGCTCATCACTTCCCTCCGGCATGACTGGAACAGGGTGGAGGACCGGACGAGCAATGATTGTGCGCTCCGGGGGGCAATCCGCCCACCGCCTCCGCCTCCCCCCTGCAAGGAAGGGTGACCGGAGCGTTCCCTCCCGCCCGCAGTCGGCCCAGACGCGCCGAGTCCTTGGCAGCGACACCGCCCGCCGTACGATGGATCGAGGGTCTCGGAAATGGCCTTCAACCTCCGGCGGGAAAAACCATGGACTCCCCCTCCAACCGTGCCGGCATGCCGGCGGATCATGCCGGAACGTTCTTCGACAGCTTCGACGGCTGGGCCCAACTGATCAGGCAGACCACGACCGAGGATCGCGATCCGTCGATCGGCACCGCCACGCCCTCGCCCTTCGAGGCCGCCGACGTCTCGCCCCTGCCCGCCGAAGCCGCCCCCTGGCGGCCCACGCGACGACCGCCGATGAGCCTGCTCCATGTGGTCGATGATGGCCGCGACACCGGCGAAACGATCCGGCTCCGCGACGATCGGCTCGTGATCGGACGGACGACCGGCCCTGTCGCGATCGACCATGATCCCTTTCTCGCGGACCATCATGCCCAACTCGACAGGCTCCCCGGCGAAGGCTGGCTCCTCACCGACCTGGGAAGTCGCGATGGAACCTGGGTGAGGGTGACGACCGCGCGGCTCCGCCATGGCACGAGAATCCAATTCGGGGCGACACGACTACGTTTTCAGCTGCCCCACGATCCCTTGGCCGTGAATCCGCTGGCCGCCGGTGCAGGCGCGGTGTTCGTCGTTGAAGGACCCGACGGGGACGGAGAGGCCCATCCCTGCCCGGCCGCCCCCTTCCTCGTCTGCCGGTCCGGGGTGATATCCGCCGGGGAAGGGATGGCGACTGTGCCGATCGACGACCCGTTTGTCAGCCCGATCCATGCCGAAGTGATCGTCGGCCGGCGGGGTGGATGGCGAATCGTCAACCGGGGTCTCAATGGTCTGTGGGTGAGACTCGATGCCCCGCTGCGATTGGGGGCGACCGCACAATTCCAGTGCGGCGACCAACGATTCGTCCTCGAGCAGACCGTGGCCCAAATCCCCTCCGCCACCGGCTGAACGGATCAGCCGCGGAGCCACTCAGGAAGTCGATGCACCCGCCCGTCGCGATCGACGCACACCACCACCGTCGTTCCTGTGGCGATGATCGTCGTTCCCCGTACGACCTCGTAACCATGCCGGAGGCTCGCCCCCCCGGCCTTCTCGATCCAGGTGCGGATCACGAGCAGATCGTCGTACTCAGCCGGCGCGCGGTAACTGCAGGAGGCCTCCGAAACGACGAGAAAAAGTCCGGCATCCTCGAACTCCCGGTAGGTCACGCCGCTGGCGCGGAGCATCTCCGTCCGCCCCACCTCGAAGTAGGTGAGGAAGTTGGCGTGATGGAGGCGACGCTGGCCGTCGGTCTCCTGGTAGCGCACCCGGATCTCGGTTTCGTGCGTGACCGGGGAGTGGGGCTCTTGGGGCGACTCCTGCATCGGGTCGATCCTCGTGAGGCTTCGTTGACCGGAATGAAGGGGAGACTTTATTCTTTGGGAGAGCGAGCGGCATAGCAGGCTGTCGATCAAGCTCCCCGCCTTCCCGGATGCGGCGGCCGAGTCCCCCGCACAATCTCGGTGTTTCCGGGTGGCTCGAGCGAAAAAAGGGCGGGGATGACTTTTTCCGCAGACCGCTCACGCCTGCCAGTCGCCCGCCTCGAGGCCGAGACCACAAGACCAGTCATCCCAAGAGGAGTGCCACGCAGTGAGCATCGGTGACTCGGGTGGGGGATCGGCGATCGGGTACGCCACGGCACGCGGGCGGAATTGGCCCACGCTCCGGCAATTCACGGTATTCCTCGAGAATCGTGTGGGCCAGCTCCTCGAGGTGGTCCGGAGGTTCGATGGCTCCAGGGTGCGGATC
>CANGIH010000265.1 GCA_947453875.1 Planctomycetaceae bacterium
TCCTTCGGGTCTGGCCGGCGTCCACTTCGCCGTCTGGGCCCCTAATGCCACCGCGGTGGCGGTGGTGGGGGACTTCAACGACTGGGACGGCGGACGGACGCCGATGCGTCGCCTCGCCACGGCGGGCATCTGGGAGGCGTTCGCCCCCGGCGTCGGTGCCGGCGCCATCTACAAGTACCGTGTCACCGGAGCCGACGGCGTCACCGAGCGGTCCGATCCCTACGGCTTTGGCGCCGAACTCCCCCCGCGGACGGCCTCCTGTGTCGTCGATCTCGACACCTACCGCTGGCAGGACGATGCCTGGATGGCGGAGCGTGCTTCCCGCAACGCCCTCACCGCGCCGATCAACATCTACGAAGTCCACCTCGGCAGCTGGCGACGCCCCGGCGATGATCCCGGACGATGGATGACCTATGCCGATCTCGAGCGGGAACTCGTTCCCTACTGTGTCGAGATGGGCTTCACCCACGTCGAGTTTCTCCCCCCCACCGAGCACCCGCTCTCGGCCAGTTGGGGTTACCAGACGATCGGGATGTTTGCCCCCACCAGCCGCTTCGGCCCGCCACAGGCGCTGATGTCGCTCATCGATGCCTTCCACCGGGCGGGTTTGGGGGTGATCGTCGACTGGGTGCCCGCCCACTTCCCCAAGGATGGCCACGGTCTGCGCCGGTTCGACGGCACCTCGCTCTACGAGCATGAGGATCCCCGCCAGGGTGAACACCCCGACTGGGGCACGCTGATCTTCAACTACGGCCGACACGAGGTCCGCAATTATCTTGTTTCCAGCGCCCTGTTCTGGCTCGACCGTTACCACGTCGATGGCCTGCGGGTCGATGCCGTGGCGTCGATGCTGTACCTCGACTACAGCCGGAAGGAGGGGGATTGGCTCCCCAATCGTTTCGGTGGCCGTGAGAATCTCGAGGCGATCGAGTTCCTCAAGGAATTCAACGTCCAGGTCCACCAGCATCACCCGGGCGTGCTCACGATCGCGGAGGAGTCGACCTCCTGGCCCGGCGTGTCACGCCCCACCTGGCTCGGGGGCCTCGGTTTCAGCTTGAAGTGGAACATGGGCTGGATGAACGACATGCTCCGCTACATGCGGAACGACCCGGTCCACCGCAAATACCACCACGATGAACTGACTTTCAGCCTCATCTACGCCTTCCACGAGAACTTCCTCCTCCCCCTCTCCCACGACGAGGTGGTGCACGGCAAGGGCGCGCTTGTCGACCAGATGCCCGGTGATCCCTGGCAGAAGATCGCGAACCTCCGCCTCCTCTATGCCTACATGTGGTGCCATCCCGGCAAGAAACTGCTCTTCATGGGGAACGAGTTCGCCCAGTGGCGGGAGTGGGACTTCGACACGAGCCTCCACTGGCACCTCCTCGAGCAACCGGGCCACGCCGGGCTCCGCGCGTGTGTCGCCGATCTCAACCGCCTGGTGGTGCGCGAGAAGGCGCTCCACGAACTCGACTTCGACGGCGCCGGTTTCGAGTGGATCGACTGCCACGACTGGCCCAACAGCATCCTTGCGTTTGTCCGCCGTGGCAGGTCGCCGCAGGACCAAGTGCTCGTCTGCTGCAACTTCACCCCCGTGCCGCGGCACGGCTACCGCGTGGGGGTGCCGGTGACAGGCGAATGGGATGAGATCTTCAACAGCGATTCGGCCTGGTATGGCGGCAGCAATGTCGGCAACGCCGGGTCGCTGACGGCCCAGGGGATCCCCCACCACGGCCATGCACAGTCACTGGCGCTCTCACTGCCGCCGCTGGCCACGATCGTGCTCAAGCCCCGCCGAGGCTGAAACACGGCCGTCTACTGGCGCGGCTTCCGCTTCCAGTCGAGCTTGTAACGTGATTCAAGGCCCTCGATCCAGCCCCCGAACGACTTCGAGAACTCGTCCTGCGCGGCGACGCCAATCAGGCGCGGGTCCGAACGGCTCTGGACGAAACGCTCGCGGAGCTTCTCCGCCGGCGGTTCGACGTCGAGGAGACGGATGCAGTAGCAGACGGTCTTCGGCTCGTTGAACGCCACGCCGGTCGCTCCTGACTGAAGGCCGAAGACCGTCGACATGAATTCGTCTCCCGGCATGACGAGACCGGCTGGCTGGCTCACCTGGGCGACGCCGGAAGCGGCCGCCTGCGGTGCCATCCAGAAGAACGGCCCGGCCTTGAATGCCTGGAGCGATTCGTCGCCGGCGATCGCCGCCTCGAACGACTCCTTCCCCGCGGCCTTGGCGGCGATCTCCTCGGCACGCTTGCGCGCCAAGGCCCGCCCCTCGACGATCTTCCAGGCCTGCTCGACGACAGGACGGGCCGTGTCGAAGGAGGGGACAAACTCCGGCTGATCCTCGGTGCGCCAGGAGAGATACCGGTTCCCTTCCATGTCGCGTGACTTGATCGCCCGCAGCCCGACGGCCCCCTGACCGTACACCATCTCCAGCCAGTTCTGCTGGCGGACACCGAAGCGGCTCCCCGGATCGGGGACGAATTCGAAGCTGCGGCCGATGCCCCCTGCCTCGAAGGCCTGTTCGGCCGACTGAAGTTCGCCCTGCCCCGCCTCGAGCCCCTGCACCTGGGCAATCACATTGAAATCAGGGGGGGAGGGAGCCTTGAGCCCCTGGGCCTCGCCGCGTGCCTGCCAGAGGGCCAGATCCTCGGAATAGCGTGAGAGGTCGAGGGCCACCGCGTCAAAAATGTTGTCGATCCGGGCATTGGCCCGCTGCCGGGCAAGCGTGTCGCGGATCCGATCCTTGACGGTCTCGAGGGGCTCAAACTGCACCACTTCGGCACCCGCTGCACCGTCGGCAGTCGCCTCATCGGCGGCCGGTTTCTCCGCATCCGCAGCCACGGTGGCCGTTTCGTTCGCTGCAGGCTGCGGCTCGGCTGGAGGCGTCTCTGCCTGCGGCGGAACGGCCGGCGATTCCTCCTGGGCATCGGTCGCCTGGTAGGCCACCTGGCGGAACGGGGAACGTCCCGAGCCGGCCCCGCTCCCCTCGGCGGGCTTCTCGGTCGGAGCCGGTTCGACCGGCGTTTCGGGGGCGCTGGCCGGTTCGGTCGCCGGCACAGGCTCACTCACGGGCTCTGCAGACGCCGGGGCAGCAGGCTCGGCAGGGGCCTCGGCCGGCTTCACCTCAGCGGGAGAATCGACCGGCCCACCAGGAGCGGCTTCCGCGGCCGGAGGGGTTTCGGCTGCGGGCGATTCCGACGGCGTCTGGGCGGCCGGGGTGGACGGTGCGGGGGCCGCCGGCCGGGCACGGAACATCGTCGCCTTGTTCTTCTCGTAATACTCGTTGATCTGCTCGTCGGTGATTTCCTTGGCGATCTCCTCGACGAAGGCCCCCTGCTTGGCCACGAGGTATTCCACCTTCGCGCGGTGCGGCTCGCGAAACCCGGGCTTGTCGCTCCGCGGATCGGGGAGGTCTTCCTTGTGTTTTTCGAAGAACGACCTGAGGGCCGCGACCGGCGGCATCTTCACCTGATCGCCGACACTGCGAACGTCAACCGGCACCACTTCCACGGTGGCCGACTGCTCCATCCGCCGGAAATAATCCCAACGCAATCCCGGGGGATCCCCGGAAAAACCACGCTGGAGCATGATCAGCATGTTTTGCGACAGCAGCTCCTCCCGGATCGATTCGAAGAGGTCGTGCTGCGACACCCCCGCCGCCCCGGCCCGCAGGCCGCGCATGATCTCCTCGAACTGCTCCGGGCGGACCAGACCGCTGGTCACCTTGCCGAGAAAATCGTTGATCGCGGCATCGCTGACGATGATGCCGTTTTTCTTCGCTTCCTCCGCCAGAAGCCTTGTCCGCACCACCCGCTGTTCGTCCACCGGGAACTGCGGGGCCTGGGCCGGGTCACGCCCCGCCGCCATCGTGGCTTCGGCAAGGAAGCGATTGACGACCCGCTTCATCGTCACCGCCCGGTCGAGGCCACTCTCCCGCAACTCGCCTCCGTTCCATGTCGCGACCGGGGTGTCGGCCTGCGTCCCCGACTGTCCACCGAATTGGAGGAGGGGCGGAAGGACGAAGAACGCCAGCATGGAGAGGATCGCCAGGGCGACCATCGAAGCCTTCTGGTAGTTGCGGAAAACGCCGAAGCCAGCCATGGCACTGCCTGATCTCGGGCGGGGGGAAACCGCCGAGCCTTGACAAGGAAAGAGAGGGGAGGGTAACGCTGTCTCTGCTCCCCGGGCGGAACAGGCCGCAAATTGTAGGTGTGTGCCGGTTTGCGCCAATCCCGAGTCTCCCCCCGGCCCTCGACCGCTGGCCCGGCGTATGCTGTCGCACCCGACGGGGCCACAATCCGTGGCCATGGTTCCTCCGCAAGCCTGAACAAAGTCTGCCCGTTCCCGTCCCCCGATTCCCCCGCGTTCCCTCCCCCCCCTGCCCCGCCGCGTCAGACGGACCCCAGCATGGCCAAAAAAACCTCCAAGACGCGGCGTACCCCCTCGGCAACCGGTGCCCCTTCGGCCGCCAGGACCGTCGGCGACTACCAGCTGGTGATCGTGGAGAGTCCAGCCAAGGCGAAGACGATCGGCA
>CANGIH010000266.1 GCA_947453875.1 Planctomycetaceae bacterium
AGTCCGGTCGACGCCAGCATCGTCGCCACGAGGAGATCGAGCGCAAGGAAGGGGAGCAAAAGGCGGACGCCGATCGCGAACGCGGTCTCCAGTTCGCTCACGAGGAACGCGGGGAGGAGCGTCTCGAGCGGGACATCGTCGTAGCTGCGGACCTCCCTGGGGGCCGTTGGATGGCGGGCGAGGAACAGCAGCATCGTCTGCCGGTTGCCGGCACGCTCGATCTGGCTGGCCATCCAGCGGCGCACCGGCACCGAACCACGTTCAAACGCCGTGACGGCGTCGATCCGCCCCTCCTGCAACGGCTGGACACCGTCGCGATACGCGGTCGTCCACACCGGCCACATCACCAGCAGCGAGAGGAAGAGGGCAAGCGAGGTGACGATCTGGTTGGAGGGGAGCCCCTGTGTGCCGAGCCCCTGTCGTACCAGCGACAGCACCACCGACATCCGCACGAACGACGTCGTCATCAGGAGGATCGCCGGTGCCACGCTCGCCACGCCGAAGAGGAGCACCGCCGAGAGCAGGCCATCGACGGAACGGGGCCCGAGTGCCTTCGCCGGTAGATCGCCCCAGGACTCGGCCCATGCCGGAAGCGCCGCCACGGTGGTTGCGGCCCGCGGGGGGACGGCCACCACTGCCGCAGCCGGCGCGGCGTTGGCAGCTTCCGGCGGAGGGGCGAGGGGACTGACGGGGTCGTCGGCCCGGGCGGGCACCGCCAGCACCGCCAGGAGGAAGACGATCGCGGCGAGGCGCCGTGGCGAGGTCATGGCGATCATGTTCCCCCCTTCGCGCCGATCACCGGCTCGGTGGCAGCGACGCACGGAACAGCGGATCGCGGGGGGGCGGCGACACGCCGATCATCGGCCGCGGTCGGGCCGGCAGGCGCGGAAGACCGACCGCACGCAAGCGAGATCCGCTCGGTCGCCGCCGCGTCGTCGATCTCGGCAAGCGGCGTGCAGGTGGCGCCGGAGACTCCGACGAGAATCGTCTTGGAACCGAAGCGGACGATGCGGGCCGTGTGCTGCCCGCCGAGCGGAGCCTCGCCGAGCACGGCAAATACCTCGCTTGGCAGCGGACGCATCGACCGTCGAGCGCCCCATTTCAGAAACACCACTGCAGCGAGGACCGCGGCCACGAAACCGGTGACACGCAGATCGGCCAGAGGCCCCACGGCCGGAGTCTGCGATCCCTCGCCTGCCCTGTCATCGGCCGAGCCGAAGGTGATCGGCGTGAGCAGCACCGGCTCGGCGAGTCGACCGGGCACGCCCGCATCGGCCTCCCACGACGCCGCGACCGAATCCGCAGGGTCGTCCGAGGCGGAGACCGGCGGGGCGCACCCGAAAAAAACGAGACCGCCGGCCAGAAGCCCGATGCCGGGCAACGACACGCCGAGGCGGCGGCGGATGGAGCGCGGCGCAGCCATCATGCCGCGAGCCTCCGTTCCGATACCGACCCTGACTCCCCGGCGCCGTCGTCGTTTCGCTCGCCCCGCGATTCCCGGACTGCCCCGGCGTCGCGGCTGCCGGCCCACCAGAGAAACCCGGCAAGCAGCCCGACGAGGATACTCGTGGCCGCCAGCCAGACCTCACGGGGCACGGCGGCGAAAGGATCGGAGGGAGACGGCGCCGAGCCGGTGGCGGTGGCGTTTGCGGAATCGATCAGCCCGACGGATTCGCCGCGCGGCAGACGCATCGCAGCCGTGGACTGCGCCACCGGATCGACGACCGGATGCGACGTGACAAGGACACGCAGCCGCTGGGGCGAGTCGAACGCGGGGAGCGTGCGGCCGACGAGATCGCGGAGCCGATCGATCTCGCGGCGTTCCATCTCGGCGGCGTCGTCGATGGCGCTGCCAGCGGCGGCACTGTCGCGCCGGGCGCGCATGGTGGCCGATTCCACCGCGGCGAGAAGATAGGTGTCTGGCACCGAGACGGTGACATGGACGATCGAGGTCTCTTCGATGCCGGGGGCGACTTTCACCACGACGGCCGGAGCCCCCGGCGCCACCGGCCGTTCGGCAGCGGGCGGAGCCGGTGGCAGAATCTCGGCAGGCGCGTTGGCGGCCGCCGCGAGCGGGTGCTCCTCCGGGGCCGGCCCGGCAGCGAATGAAGGGGACGGGGCCGCAGTGATCGGCGCGCTGTCGACGGCCACGTCGACGATCGCCCCGCGGACGAACCCCAACGCCTGGCGGACCTTCGAGGCCAGCGCCGTCTCGAGCGCATGACGCCGACCCAGCACCGGATCGAGCGGCGTCGCGTCGCCCGCCTCGTGGAGCGGCCCGGAGTGGACGCGTCCGGTGCCGAGATCGGTGACGGCGACCCGTTCAGGCGAGAGTCCCGCGATCGACGAGGCGACGAGGACGCGGATGCCCGTGGCACGGACGGCGTCGAGCTCGGAGTCGGCGGCCATCCGGATGCCGATACTGGCGGTCTTGAGGGGCTCCTGCTGAAAGCCAGACCGCTCCTCGACGTCATAGAGCACGGCGGCCCGCTCGATTCCAGGCATCGAACAGAGGACGAGCGACAGTTCATCCTGGAGCGCCACCTTGAGCGACTCGGCGCGCGCCGTGGGAGAAGCCCACACCCCCCCCGACTCGATCGCCTGGTGAAGCCGCGTTCCCCACGGCTTCGGGATGGCGTCGGCGTCGACCACCGCGCGCTTGTAGGCGCTTTGCCGCACGCGGGGGACCCACAGTCTGCCCCCCTCGGTGCGGTAGCCGGTGAGCTGGGCGCGGTCGAGCGCGGCCTCGACGGTCGCCAGTTGCGGCGCGGTGAGGACGGTGTCCTCGAGGAGGGGGACCTCGTCGGTGGCCGGGCGCTCCCGCAGGAGCCATACCGCCCAGCCGATCGACGCGGCCACCAGGCCCAACGCCACGATCTGGGCGGGGGTTACCGGCGCGGTGCGCCCACGGAGGGAGGGGTGTGCGTCCATGCACGTCCTTTCGGGGAGGAGAAGCGTGTCAGGCCGCCCGCCGCTGCGTGCTGCGGCGGAGGGGAAGGCGAATCGTGACGGCACTTCCCCCATCGGGGCAATCCGTGGCCGTCAGCGTGCCGCCGAGCGAGTCGGCCTGATCGCGGATTTTTGCCAGCGTCGTCATGACGCCGTCGGCGGGCGAACGCCCTGCCATGGCGGCATCGCAGTGGAGGTGCAGGCTCGACCGCTCGCACGCGGTCAGGCCGGCGCCGGTGTCACCGATTTCGATCTCGACGGCTTCGGGGTATGCCACGGCGGTGACCACGACCTCCGGATGGCGGGCGTGGAGTCCGGTGGAATTGGCGGCTGCCTCGAACGACCGGCGCAGGAGCGGCTCCATCATCCGGCGGAGCGTAGCCGCATCGACGTCGAGGACGGGAAGATCCTCGAGGTCGAGGACCACCTTCACCCGCGCCGCGTCCCCACCTTCCTGCCGGTCGCCGAGCGAATCCTTGACGATCTCGACGAGCATTTGACGCGGCGTCACCATGCCGCCGCCCCGCCGTGCGACTCCGGCCGGCATCGACAGAATCCGCGGCGGCGGAAGCTCTTCTCGGTCAGCCCCGCCTGACAGGGCATGGCCTTCGTTCCGGGCTGGAAGCGTCATGGAAGAAACCTCGTGGCGTCCGTGCCAACTGGGTGGGAAGCATCGAGCGGATTGAAGGACGGGCACCGCGGCCAAATCGGGCCGCCCCGCGGAGCCATCAACGACTGCAGGCCTGCGGTCGGTTGCCCGGTGTGCCGCAGATCTCATCCATGAGCCAGCGGTTGACGTCGGCGAGAATGGCCTTCGAATAATCTTTCCGACCCGGATAGATCCGCATCGCCAGCATCGCGCCGGCGGAGTGGAACAACCGGAGCGTGGCATCGGTGGGGCGAACGACCTCCTCCGGCGACTGCTTGCGGCAACAAAGGAGCATCGGCAGACGGCGGATGTCGTCGAGCCTGCCGAACAGCCCCTCGCCATGCGGGAATGCGCCGCCGATCGAGACGACACCGGCGAACGCCGTGGCATGTCGACAGGCCATCCGGAAGGCGTCCGTCCCCCCGCGTCCCTGCCCAACGAGGAAGATCCGCCCGGGGTGGATCCGCGCCCGATCCCGGACCCGGTCGATCGCCCGCCACACCGCCCCCTCGCGATCGCCATCGTCATGCCCCGGTTCGACGGCGACATGGTTGCGGAGGCTCACCTTGGCCATCACCCGACCGAGATCGAAGTCGCCATCACGCTGGTCGGGCAGCCAGACGATCAGGGGATAGGCGTAACCGGGTTCGTAGCCGGTGGGGATGAAAACCCGTTCGGCGGCCGCTCCTTCCAGGCCCACCTCGCCCGGGGCCCGCGCGGCACGGGACGCCCCCACACGGCCGCCAGCCAGCCGGGAGCCCTCCACGGTGTCGACAGGAGCCGGAACCGCGCCCGCTTCCACTCCCGGCGCAGACGCCTGACCGGGCGAGCCAACTCGGGTCCTGCGGGAGGGCAGGCGACGCTTCATGGGACACCTCGTGGGAATGGAAAAGGCGTGGGATCAGGCAGGCTCTCGACCGTCAACCCGCACG
>CANGIH010000267.1 GCA_947453875.1 Planctomycetaceae bacterium
AATGCTCGTTGCCGTAGAGCCCGTCATTGACATGGGCCAACACATGAAAGGCATTGCCAGCGAAGTCGCCGGAGGAGGTCGGGGTGGCGCCGCGGGCCACGTTGCGGCCGTCGGCTGAAAAGACTTCGAGCTCGTCGAGGCAGGGCTCGGCGCCGCTCGTCTCGAGGATCGTGAAGCGGATGAAGCGGGCCGGGGACGGAGCGAAGCGATCGACGTTTTGGCGAGGGGTGACGGCGCGGCGTAGCGACCCCACTCCCGCTTCGGCGAGGAGCCTGGCGATCTCGGCCCGCCGATCCTGCCGAGGCTGCTCGGAAGGGAGCGCCACCTCGCGCTCGCCATGCTCGACCCCGGCAAAGACCCCCTTGAGACGGTAGTAGTCGGCCTGCGGAATGGGATCGAACTTGTGGTCGTGGCAGCGGGCACAGCCGACGGTGAGGCCCAGGAACGCCGAGCCGGTCGTGCTCACCATGTCATGAAGCTCGTCGGCCCGCTGGTTGGCGGTGAGGACCGGATCGGGCGACTTCACCTGATCCCAGGCACCGCCGACGATGAATCCGGTGGCGACGTCGGCGTTGCAGGTGTCGCCGGCGAGTTGGGCGCGGACGAAGGCGTCGTAGGGGAGATCGGCGTTGAGGCTGTCGATCACCCAGTCGCGGTAGCGCCAGGCGTTAGGACGCATCTGATTCATCTCGAAGCCGTTGCTTTCGGCGAAGCGGACGGCGTCGAGCCAGTGGCGGGCCCATCGTTCGCCGAAGCCGCGGGAGGCGAGGAGCCGATCGACGAGGTCGCCAACCGCCGCCTCGCTGCCCCGGGCGGCGCAGTCGGCGGTGAAGGCGTCAACCTCGTCCGGTGTCGGCGGCAGGCCGACAAGGTCGAACGTCAGTCGGCGGAGGAGCGTGGCAGGAGGAGCCTCCGGCTGCATCGCCAGGCCCCTCGCATCGAGCGCCTGCGTCACGAAGGCGTCGATCGGGTGGGTGATCGCCGCGATCGGCGGCACTGGCGGCCGTTCGATCGGCTGAAAGGCCCAGTGCGACGGCGTTTCTTGAGTGTCAGGAAAAAGTGCTGGGGGGAGCGTGGCGACGTCGTCGGGCCAAGGGGCGCCAGCAGCCACCCAGCTGGCAAGGACCGCTCGCTCGTCGGCCGGAAGAGGATCGGCGTCGGCCGGCATTCGCGACTCAGGATTGTCGGTCGTCACGCGGCGGACGATCTCGCTCGCGTCTGGATCCGCGACCACAATTCCCGGAAGGCCAGAGTCGCCGCCGGCGATCGCTCTCTGGCGCTGGTCGATCCGAAGCCCGCCCTCGCTCACCCCTGGACCGTGGCAAGCACCGCAGCGGCGGGCGAGGAGTGGGGCGACGACGGTGGCAAAGTCGGGAGCTTCGCCTGCAGACGCCGGCGGCTCCGCCCGGGCCAGCCGGGCGCCTGGCAGCCCCGCCGGCAAAAGCCAGAGAGAGGTGAGGATCGCGGCAACGATGGAAAAGCGACCGACCACTTCAAAAACCCCCGGACGACCGGCCCGACTGCCGGTCGCCCCTCCATGCTACCGTCACGGGGCGGGGTATGTCAGCCGAGGAGGTGCTCGAGGACGAGTCGCTCGAGGGCCTCGTAGTCGCGGGCGGCGACCATCTCATCGGCGGTGTTGACCGGGAAGGTGCGGACCTTCTCGACAAGCTTGAGGAACACCGCCTGGCTCGTGGCCAGATGTGCCGTGGCCGACTCCGCCTTCTGCGTCCGCTGGGCCTTGACGTCGAAGCCGACGAAGCAGCCGGTGGCAGCGTAGTCGACCGATTCGAGAACACGCACCTGGTCGAACGCGCCGCGCAGATTCGAGGCGCCAAAGACCTTGTCCTGGTCGTACTTGAGGCCGTTTTGATCGTTGAGGTGCACGCTCCAGAGCTTGCCGGCGGCGAGTGCGAAGCCCATCTCGTCGGAGGGGTCGAGGCCGGCGAGGATGGCATGGGCGCTCTCGATGAGCACGCCCACCCGGGCCGGATCGGCACAACGCGATCCCAGGGCGAGGGCATGGCCGATGGTGGGGATGAAGGCGGTGTCGACCGGCTCGTTCGGCTTCGGCTCGATGGCGATCCGCACCTTCGGATCAGCATGGAGGATGGCGTTGCAGGCCTCGATCATCTTCCGGGAGGCGTCGATTGGGCACTTGCTCTCGCGGACGCCGGTCCCCTCGCGGGCTGGCCAAAGGACGATCAGGTCGGTGCCGAGGGCCTTGGCGACGTCCACGGCCCGCTTCGACCGCTCGATCGCCCACTTCCTGCAGGCCGGATCGTTGCTCGTATAGCCGCCGTCGATGCCGGTTGGATGCTCCCAGAGTCGTGGGGCGACAAACTCGGCGACGAGGTTCATGTCGGCGAGTTTCCGCTTCATCGCCTCGGCCTGCTGGACGATCTGCGAAGGGGAAAGATTCTCCAGGTCGGGCACCGCGTCATCGTCGTGGAACTGGATCCCCTCGAAACCGAGATCGACCGCGACCGCGAGGACGTCGTCAAAAGGCACCGCCGGCCGGACCGGGGGCCCGAAGGGATCGGCTCCGCGACCGATGTTCCAGGGGCCGACGGAGAAGCGGTACTGCGATTCGGGCATGATCGTGACAGTCCTTCGAGAGGGGAGCGTGATGCGGGTGGTTTGTCGACAAGCGGCAGGGACGACGCGGAGGGCTGATCGAGGCCTCACCGTCCGGGCCGATCCGGCAGAGAATACCCGGACAGAGAAGAAAAAAGGAGGCCGGGATCGTGTAGTCTTTCCGGTCTGGGACCGCGGCTCGACGCCCACGGTCGCCCGAATTGAATGATGGGCCTGCCCTTCCCTGCGGGCCCCGTGCAGCCCCCCGTCAGGACGCTTTGCCATGCACCATGCACCGCCGCAGAAGTCGCTCGATCTCAAGCTTGCCCGCATCGTGGCCGATCCGTCGTGCCGCGACTTCATTCTCGCCGACGCCAAGGATGCGGACATGGCCTTCGGTCTGGCGTCGCCTGGGGTGCGGCGGGGGGGCGACCCTTTCCGCGGACCATTTCGCACGCTCGAAGAGTTTCGCGACTCGATCCGCCGGCTCGTCAAGCAGGGGCTCGTCGACATCATGTTGATGAGTGGCAGCACGAGCGAGGTTCTCGCGATCGACGAAGGGGTGTTCGTCGAGAGCCATGTCACTCCGGCGGTGCGGATGAACGACACCACCGACATCTGGCTCGCGGCCGGGAGCGGCAACTATCCCCGCCAGCCCGCCCTCCCCTTCTCCACGACGTCGATCGCCCAGGCGCAGTGTGGCCGCATCGACAGTTCACATGCCGATCGGGGGACTCACGGCGGCCGTGCCCGGGGCGCCGATCTGGGGCTCTTTTCGCTCACCCTCAACGACGATGCGACGCTCGACCGGGCGATGCTCGAGGCCTACGGCGACTTCCGCGCCTCCGCCGAACGGGCCGGGTTCCGCCACTTCCTCGAGGTCTTCTATCCCAACGCGATCGACCGCACGCCCGGCCGCCCGTCGGGGGATCGGCCGCGCGATGAGCGGCCGCGCGACATCGCGAGGTTTCTCGCCGACCATGTCGTGCGCACGCTCGCCGGGGTGCCGCGTGCGGGGCGACCGATCTTCCTCAAGATTCCCTACCTCGGCCCCGAGGTCACCGAGCAACTCGCCGCCTATGACCGCTCCCTTGTCGTCGGCATCCTCGGCGGCGGAGCGGGGACGACGCATGACGCCTTCGGCCTGCTCGCCGATGCCAAGAAGCATGGTGCCCGTGTCGCCCTCTTCGGCCGGAAGATCAACGCCGCCGAGGACCAACTCGCCTTCGTGCGCCATCTTCGCGCCGTGGCCGACGGCGACGTGTCGGCCGAAGAAGCGGTGAAGGCCTACCACGGTGACCTTCAGAAGGAGCGGATCACCCCCCACCGCAGCCTCGAGGACGATCTCAAGCGGGCCCCGACCGCGCAGGCCTACGGCGGCTGAAATCACCCTGTTCCACGGGCGTCCATCGCTCCCGACCGTGACCCTTTCCCCCCAAAACTGACCAGTGCCATGGCCGCATCTGATGTGCTTCGGTCCCTCGCCCTCCCCCTGCCGCCGGCGCCGAAGCCGGTCGGCGCCTACACGCCGTTTCTCCGCGACGGGCGTCTGCTCTACACCTCGGGGCACCTGCCGCTCCTCCCTGATGGAACGCTCCTTCGCGGACGGCTAGGGGCCGATCTCGACGCCGATGCCGGCAAAGTGGCCGCCCGTCAGGTGGCCTGCGCGATCCTGGCCACGCTCGAAAACGCCCTCGGGAGCGTCGACCGGGTGAAGCGGGTGGTGAAGGTGTTGGGGATGGTCAACTGCACCCCCGATTTCACGAAGCAACCGCATGTCCTCAACGGGTGCAGCGAACTCTTCGCCGAGCTCTGGGGGCGCGAAGCGGGGATCGGCGTCCGCAGTGCCTTCGGGGTCGCGGCCCTGCCGGAGAACGTGCCGGTCGAAATCGAGGCGCTGTTCGAGGTGGAGTGAG
>CANGIH010000268.1 GCA_947453875.1 Planctomycetaceae bacterium
ATTGGCGGCGGCTCCTCGACAAGCCTCAGCTTTTCGATGCCGTGATCGTCTCCACCCCCGACCACATGCACGCGAGCCCCAGTCTGGCGGCGATGCATCTCGGCAAGCATGTCCAGTGCCAGAAGCCGCTCACGCACACCGTCTTCGAGGCCCGGCAGATGCGCGAGGCGGCCGATCGCTTCAAGCTCGTGACGCAGATGGGGAATCAGATCCAGTCGCATCCCGCCTACCGAACCGCCGTCAAGCTCGTCCATGACGGCGCGATCGGGAAGGTGAAGGAGGTCCACGCCTGGCAGCCGGGGGCGATGGGCTGGCGGAAGGTCGACGATCGTCCCGAAGGCACCGCAGACGTCCCCCCGACGGTCCACTGGGACGAGTGGCTCGGCGTGGCCCCGAGTCGCCCCTACCTCCCCGAGATCTACCATCCCTTCAACTGGCGCGCCTGGCAGGATTTTTCCAACGGTCAGCTCGGCGACTTCGGCTGCCACATCCTCGATCCGGTCTTCATGGCGCTCGAGCTCACCGCACCCAGGACGGTGCGCGCCTCCTCCCCGGGAGTCAACCGCGAGGTGTGGGCGCTCAAGTCACTGGTCAGCTGGGAGTTTCCCGGCACGAAGCGGACGGCCGGCCCGACGGTGAATGTCCACTGGTATGACGGCGAGGGGCATGTGCCGACGCACGAGCGCCTCGGCCTCGCCGCCGATGTCGTCCTCCCCGGCAGTGGCTCGGCGATCATCGGCACCGAGGGAACGCTCCTCGTGCCGCATGTCGACATGCCACGGCTGGCCCCGACGGAGAAGTTTGCGAGCTTCGAGATCCCGGTGCAGGAAGCGAGGAATCACTACACCTCCTGGATCGACGCGATCCGTGGCACCGATCACACGACGAGCCATTTTGGCTATTCGGCGCCGCTCACCGAAACGGTCCTCCTGGGAACGATCGCGATCCGCCATCCTGACACGCTCCTCACCTGGAACGCCCCCGGCTTCGTCCTCTCGGGCGTGCCGCATGCGGCCGAGCTGCTCACAAAGCCCTACCGCGGCGGCTGGATGCCGGCTTGGGTGTGAGGGAGGCGGGGGAGCCGTCGCCTTTTCTGGCTCCCGACCATGTGGCGAGCGAAAGCGTCGTGCTGCCACGTGGCGGCTGAGACGACGGCACCGTTACTCGCCGACGACAGCGGCGATCTTGCCCACCAAGGCCGGGGTCTTGAGCCACATGGCGGCTGGCACCTTTTCACGCAAACAGAGTGGCGAGCAACTCGAGAAACGAGACCGCGCACTCCGCGGCGCAGGCAGTGGGTGAGCTGGCTGCCATCTCCGCCCTTCTCTCGTGGACCATCTCTGCGGCGACCTCAGCCGGGTTGTCGCGGACCAATTGGGAAAACTCCGGGCACTCCCCCTTGATCCAGTCGGCCAGCTCGGTCTGGCTCATCGCCTTGACGAGCCGGAGGTCTTCGTAACGGTAGGGAGTCTGGCGGCCGAGTTTCGCCAGATGCCTCACGAACGTGGCGCCGTAGGTCGGCTCTCGATCCATGTGGCTGGCCCCCTTGTCAGGTTCCGATCTCGGTGACGATCGCCGCGATCCGCGCCTTGTGATCGGCATCGAGTTGCTCAAACCACGCGGCCGTGACATCGCTGCAGATGCCGAGGGCCGCCAGGGCTCCCTTCACGCCGACGATCACTCGCCCCGGCTCCGTGCCGACGGAATAGAGCCTGCCAAGGGCGAGCACCTTCTGCTGGAGCCCAGCGGCCCGGGCCTCGTCGCCGCGCTCGAGCGCCGCCTGAAGGTCGACAAAGACGCGTGGGCAGACGTTCGCCCCGCCGCAGACGCCGCCATGGCCACCGAGGGCATGAGCCTGCGGGAGCATCTGCTCCGGGCCGATCAACAGCGACCAGTCGGGGCGGGCCTCGCGGACGACTTTTGAGTAGCCGGCAAACGTCTCCAGATCGCCGCCAGAATCCTTGATGCCGACGATCCTCTGGCTGTCGGCCAGGCGCCGGACGAGCTCCGGACCGAGCACCACCTTCACCATCTCCGGCATGTTGTAGAGGACCAGCGGCAGCGGCAGCCCCGCCACGAGCGACCGGCACCAGCGTTCGAGTGGCTCTTGGCCGGCCGGGAAGTAGTACGGGGGGGCGGCGACAACGGCTGCCGCGCCGCTCTCAGCTGAAAACCGGGCCAGGGCGAGGCTGTCGGAAAGGACGGTATCGCTGATACCGACGAGCACCGGCACGCGGCCGGCCACCTGCTCGATCGTGCGCTCCACGACAGCACGGCGGACCGCCGGAGGGAGCATCGGGCCTTCGCCGGTGGTGCCGAGGACGAACAGCCCATGGACGCCGCCGGCGAGGACATGCTCGACAAGCCGCTCGAGACCGGCGATATCGAGCGTGTCACGGTCGACAAGCGGCGTCGCCAGCGGAGGGATGATGCCGTGGAAGCGAGGCGCAACGAGGGTCATGGCGGAGTCGCGAGGGACAGAGGGAAAGCCGTGGAGTTGAGCGGTCAGTCGAGGGCGGGAGGGGAGGGGCGGCGGGCGAGCAGAGAGGCTGCGACAAGGAGTGCGGCGCAGACGAGGTAGACGAGGCCGCCGGCGGCGATCGACCGGCTCATCGCATCGACCTCGCCCGCCTTGCCGGCAGCGTGCGTCGCCCAGCCGACGAACACCGGCCCCAGCGCCCCGCCCCCCCAGCCGACCGTGTTCATGATCCCTGCCAGGCTGGCCCGGGCCCGCGGCTCGACCGAATCGAAGAGCGAGGCAAAGATCCCGGAGTCGTAGCAGCCCTTGCAGAGGCCGAAGGCGGTCATGGCGGCGATGAGGACTGGCGTCGTCGAGCAGAGGCCGACGGTGGTGACGAAGCCGGCGCCGACGAAGAGCCCGGCAGCCTGGACGAGGATCCGCCCACCGGTGAAACGTCGCGCGAGGCGGTCGGCCAGGATCCCCGCCAGCGGGGCGGACAGGGCACTGGCCAGATGGATGAAGAGCGTGCCGTTGAGGCCGGCGGCGCCGAGCTTGTAGCCGAACTTCTCGTGGAGGAACGTCGGCGTCCAGGTGAGGAAGATCGTGGCGACGAAGTTCGCCCCGAGGAAAGCGAGCATGAGGAGGGGGACGGCCGGACGACTCAAAAGAATCGCCACGGTGTCGGCGACGCCCAGGGGAGCCGCGGCGGATGCGGCTGGAGCATGGTGGCCGCCGATCGATGCATCCCCACCCGCTTCCGCCCGATCCGCCGCACCCCGTTCGGGTTCACGGAGAAAGGCGTAGAGGATCGCGGCGACGACGATGCCCACGACCCCGAACGCGAAAAAACCGGTCCGCCAGCCGTACCGCTCCCCCATCACCGCGCCGAGCCAGCTCCCCAGGATCGTGCCGGCGTAGACGCTCGACTGGTGGAGCGAAAAGGCCCGGCTGCGGGTCTGGGGGCCGTGGTAGTCGGCCGTCAGCGACATCGAGGCGGGAAAATAAAACGTCTCGCCAAAACCTTCGAGGGCGCGGACGGTGATGAACTGCCAGAGCTTCGAGCACCAGGCGGTGGTGACGGTGACGAAGCTCCAGAAAATGCAGCCGCCGAGGATCAGATGGACGCGTTTGACGCGGTCGGCGATGAATCCGGCGAAGGGGGCTCCGGCGGCATAGACCCACATGAACGCCGAGCCGATGAGGCCGAGCTGGAGCTTGTCGAAGCCGAACTCCGCCTCGAGGAGGGGGAAGACGGCGTAGATCGCCTGCCGGTCGGCGTAGTTGAAGAAGCAGACGAGCCAGAGCATCGCCACCACCTGCCAGCGATAGCTCGAGCGCCCTGGTGTCCGGTGGGTTGTCGACTGCATGGAGTGCTCCAGACCGGTTCCGCCCCCCGTAGCCGGCCTTCGTTGACCGCACCGGGGCGAGTATGCCACAGCCGCTGCCCTGGGAAAGAGACTCTCCCGCCGTGGCCTGGGGCGGCATCAGCCGGCCGCGAGTCGATCGAGGGTGCCTTCGATATCGGCCGTCGTTGTGAGGGGATTGAGCGTGCAGAGGCGGAGCACGCTCCGCCCATCGAGCATCGTCGTCGAGAGGGTGGCGAATCCCGACCGGGCGAGGGTTCGCGCGGCATCTTCGTGGCGGGCCGCATCGGCACCGCGGAGGGCGAAGGTCACGATCGCCAGACTCGCCGGTGTCACCACCTCGAACGCGTTGTTCCTCGCTTGGAGCAGCCTCTCCGCCTCCTCGGCAAGCGCGATCCCCTTGCGAATCACCCCGCGCAGCGCCTCGGCGCCATGGGTGCGGAATGTCATCCACAGTTTGAGCGCGCGCGAGCGCCGGGTGAGTTCAGGGCCGAGGTTGCCGAAGCCGGTCTCGCCCGATGCCGTCGCCGTGTCCTTGAGGTATTCAGGCGCCATCGCGAACGTGCGGAGCAGTGCCCCGGGGCGGCGGACGAACGTGCAGCCGACGTCATAGGGCTGGAAGAGCCACTTGTGGGGATCCATCGCCACCGAATCGGCCCGGTCGAGA
>CANGIH010000269.1 GCA_947453875.1 Planctomycetaceae bacterium
ATCCAGACCGACATCTTCGTCCGCTTCCAGAAACTTCGCGGTCATGACGCGGTCTACCTCTGCGCCGACGACACCCACGGCACGGCGATCATGATCCGCGCCCGCGCCGAGGGGCGTTCCGAACGCGACCTGATCGCGGCGATGCGTGCCGACCACCTGGCCGACTTCGCCGGCTTCCAGGTCGAGTTCGACCACTACGGCAGCACCGACAGCGACGCCAACCGGCAACGTTGCGGCGAGATCTGGAAAAAGCTGCGGGAGAAGGGGCTCGTCGTCAGCCGTGATGTGAAACAACTGTTCGATCCGAAGGCTGGCGTATTCCTCGCCGACCGCTTCGTCCGCGGCGTCTGCCCACGCTGCAGGGCGGCCGACCAGTACGGCGATGCCTGCGAGAAGTGTGGCGCCACCTACGGCCCGGCCGACCTCATCGATCCTGTCAGCACGCTCTCCGGCGCCACCCCCGAGGTTCGTTCGGCAGAGCATCTCTTCGTCCAGCTCGAGCCGATGCAGGACTTCCTCCGACAGTGGACCCGCGACTCGGGAGCCCTCGATCCGCGGATCGCCAACTACCTCGCCGGCCACTTTCTCGGCGAGCCGCTCCGCGACTGGGACGTGTCGCGTCCATCGCCCTATTTCGGGTTCGAGATCCCCGATGCCCCGGGGCATTACTGGTATGTCTGGTTCGACGCCCCGGTGGGCTACATCGCCGCCACCGACGAGTGGTCTGCGGCGCGGGGGGGCTCCTGGCACGACTGGTGGCACCGTGGCGGCACGAACACTCCGGCGGCCGAGATCCACCACTTCATCGGCAAGGACATCACCTACTTCCACACCCTCTTCTGGCCGGCGATGCTCGAAGTGGCCCGGCTCGTCCTGCCGACCAGGGTGCGCATTCACGGCTTCCTCACCGTCAATGGCGAGAAGATGTCGAAGGCCCGCGGCACCTTCGTCCTGGCGCGGACCTACCTCGACCACCTCGATCCCGCCGGCCTTCGCTACTATTACGCTTCGAAGCTCTCGGGCGACATCGACGATATCGACCTCAGCCTCGAGGACTTCGCCGCCAAGGTGAATTCCGATCTGGTCGGGAAGGTGGTGAATCTCGCCAGCCGCACGGCTCGGTGGCTCGAGGCGACGGGGCTGGCGGAGGCCTATCCAGACGATGGGGGGCTCTTCGCCCAGGCCGCCAGCGACGGGGCTGAGATCGCGGCCGCCTACGACGACTGCGACTTCGCCCGTGCGATGCGTCTGGTGATGGCGGCGGCCGACCGTGCCAACGCCTACGTCGACGCAGAGCAACCCTGGAAACTCGCCAAGGCGGGGCCTGAAGCATCCGCCCGCCTGCGGGATGTGGCGACCGTCGCGCTCAATCTCTACCGGCAGATCGTCGTCTACCTGGCGCCGGTCCTGCCGACACTCGCCGCGGAGACCGGCGTCCTCGTCGGCGGACCGATCCGCTCGTGGGACGAATCGCGGCGGCCAATCGTCGGCCTGCCCGTCGCCCCTTTCAAGCCACTCGCCAAACGGATCGAGTCGAGCCAGCTCGAGGCGATCCTCGCCGCCTCAAAGCCCACCACTCCGTCCGCATCCCCGTTGTCCACCCCCCTCCTTTCCCCCGCAGGAGCCCCTACTGTGACGACCGATCCCACCGAGCCCCTCGCCGCAGAGCCCCTCGCTCCGCAGTGCACGATCGACGACTTCACGAAGGTCGATCTCCGCGTGGCACGGATCCTCGCCGCGGAGGAGGTGCCGGAGGCCAAGAAGCTCCTCAAGCTCACCGTCAGCCTCGGCGGCGAGGAGCGGCGGACGGTATTCGCCGGGATCAAGGGCTTTCACGATCCGGCCGCACTCGTCGGCCGGCTCGTCGTCGTGGTCGCGAATCTCGCTCCGCGGCAGATGAAGTTCGGGCTGAGCGAGGGGATGGTGGTGGCGGCGAGCGGAGCGGGGGCCACAGGTGTCTATCTGCTTTCCCCCGATTCAGGCGCTCTGCCGGGCATGCGTCTGCGATGAGGCCGACTGGCCGCGGGCCATCCACCCCTTCGTTGAGTAGGATTGCCCGGGGGGTACCGTGCGTGCCCGGAACGGGCACCGGCGCCTGGCGCGGCAGCCGCCCCCCGCACGACGGGAGTCCATCATGAACCAGCGCACGATCCTGCTCCCCACCGACTTTTCTTACGCCAGTGACGCGGCGCTGCCCCACGCCGAGGCGCTCGCCCGGCAATCGGGGGCGCGGCTCCTCATCGTCCATGTCGAGGAGCCTCCGCTGGCCTACGGCGGTGGCGAGCTCTACTACGGCACACCCGAGCCCGACACGACTCGGATCACCGCCATGCTCGAGGCGGTGAAGCCGGTCGATCCGCAGGTCGCGTTCCGGCACCATCTCGCCATGGGCGATCCGGCCGGCGAGATCTGCAGGATCGCCGCCGAGGAGGGGGCGGAGATGATCGTCCTCGGCACGCACGGCCGCACCGGCCTCCTCCGCCTCCTGATGGGGAGCGTCGCCGAGTCGATCGTCCGCCACGCCCCCTGCCCCGTCCTCGTCTACCGTCAGCCGGAGAAGGGGATGGCGGCGGGGCCGGCCGCTTTGGTCAGCTGAAGCAGCCCCCCGGTTTCCCGCCGGGATCGCTCGTCGATTTTCATCCCCTTCCCCCTTCGCTGTCTCGATTTTCCCCACGTGTCAGGCTCCCCCACCAATCCGCTCCCGGCACCGGTGCCCCTCACGGCACTGCGGGAGCGGCTCGCATTGCGAGCGCACGTCCGGGCCACGCTCCGCGAACTCTTCGACCGCCGTGACTTCATGGAGGTCGATACGCCGGTTCTCTCGCTCGAAGTCCTTCCAGAGGCCCACATCGACCCGATCCCCGTCGAGGTCGACGGTCCTGGGAGGGGTGTGCATTGGCTGCAGGCGAGCCCCGAGGCGCTGATGAAGCGATTGCTGGCGGGAGGCTCGGGGCCGATCTATCAGTTCGCCCCGTCGTTCCGGGCCGGCGAACGGGGGGCGATGCACGATATCGAGTTCGTGCTCGTGGAGTGGTATGCGCCGGGCGCCACGCTCGACTCGACGGCGCCGCTCCTCGCGGCGGTGTGTGGCAGCGTCCTCGGCTCGGCAGGCCTCGAGCGTGTCACCTGCCGCGACGCCTTCAGGGAGCATGCCGGCATCGACATCCTCGCCGCCACGCTCACCGACTGGCGCGACGCCGGCTCCCGCCTCGGGGTCGTCTCACCGCACGGTGACGATGACTCTCCCGACAGCTGGTTTGAACTTGTCCTCTCGGATGTGGTCGGCCCCAGGCTCGGCCGCGATGGAAAACCGACGACGCTCGAACTCTGGCCGGCGAATCAATCGGCCTTCGCCCGGCTCGACTCCGAAGACCCCCGGCTCGCGCGCCGATTCGAGCTTTTCGTCGATGGCGTGGAACTTGCCAACGGGTGGGAGGAGGACATCGGCCGCGAACTCCTCTCGGCCAGGATCGACGAAGCCAATGGCGTTCGTGCCGCTGCCGGCAGGACAGTGCTTCCTGTCCCCCGCCGACTCGTCGATGCCCATGGGCCATCGATGCCGCAGGGGGTGGGAGCCGCGCTCGGTTTCGATCGCCTTGTCATGCTTGCCGCGGGGGCCACATCGCTCGATGCAGCGCGGCCATTCCCGACCGGCGGGGCGTGAACCTCAGTCCGGACGGTCGAACGCGATCCCGGCCACCATCCAGTTGTCGAACAGCCGTTGCCCACGTGTGACCGGCTTCGACTGCATCAGTATTCTCACCTCAACCGGCTTCCCACCCCCTTCGCAGGGGTCGATCCGCAGGGCCACCGCCCACGAATCGGGAAACCTGTCTTCCGGCCCGATGCAGTGCATGTCGATCGGAGCCGTTCCACCACAGGCTTGGATCGCCTTGATGACCGCCATGTTCGCCAGCGACGCCTCGGCCTGACGTTCCCGGACATCGGGTGCCACCGCCTTGCTGGCCAACCCCACTCCCATCGGTGGCGGCACCACCTGCGGCAGGCAGACCTTGAGGGCCTCCCCCATCCGCTCCGCCCGCACCATGTCGATGAACATGCGTGCGGCCGCCTCCGAACGCGAATAGGCGACGGCGCGGTGCGAGAGCGCGGTGGCCACCGCCTGCGTTCCGAAGCCGATCGAGAGCGCCAGCCCCGCCAGCGCCCACCAGCGTCCCGCCTTGCGATCGGGCCTTGGTCCGCCCAGGGTTTCCCCGCCGGTCGCCTCGATCTCGTCGGTGTCGGGGGAGTCGGCCAGAGCCGCCACGTCGCGGAGGGCCATCACTGACAGTCCGAGCGCCAACAGCGGTACGAACCACAACAGCGGAGTCAGGAGTGCCATCGCGGAAACGAGCCCAGCCAGAACGGCGAACATCGCCAGGAGGCTCACCGGTCGGTATCCCGGAACGATGTCACCCCCACCCCGCCCATCGACGAGGCCCGTGGCGGCATCATGCATGGCACCTCGATCAGTTCGCATTCACCCGCAG
>CANGIH010000270.1 GCA_947453875.1 Planctomycetaceae bacterium
GGCTTACCACGAGAGAGCCTGACGGGGATCCGCGCCGGCCGCCTGCGTCTCTCTGGCAGCGTCGAGCAGCTTCGCGATCGCCTCGGGGGAGGCGTTCGCCGGAAGCATCACCTGCACCTCGGCGATCAGATCACCCTTGGCGCCATTGGCATGCCTGACCCCCATGCCCGCTGCGCGAAGCTTGCGACCACTGCTGGTCATCGGCGGAATGCGAAGCGCGATCGTTCCCCATGGGGTGGGGAGATCGACTTTCGCCCCCTGCACCGCCTCAACGAGACTCACCGGCAGCGTGACCTCGAGCGTGTCGCCGTCACGGCGGTAGGAGGGATGCGGTTCGATGGCTACTTCGAGGAGGAGGTCGCCTGCCGGCCCACCACCACCGCCCGGCATGCCCTGTCCGCGGAGTCGCATCCTGGCACCATCCGGCACTCCCTGCGGAATGGTGACACTGATCGTCTCGGTCGCTCCGTTGCGATCCAGTTTCACATCCGATTTGCCGCCATCGATCGCGAGCCGGAAGGGGATCTCGATCCGGGCGTTGATGTCGTCCCCCGGAACCTGTGCCGGACGGCGGCGACTTCGAGACTTGGCACCACCGCCTCCGAAGAGGTCGCCGAATCCGCCTGCACCGCCAAACAGGCTCTAGAGATCGATGTCACCTCCAGCCCCGCCGAAGGGCGTTCCTCCGCCCCCTCCGCCGAACGGACTCCCGCCCGCTCCCCTCGCTCCCCCCCCACCGACACCCTCGAAAGCACTGCCGTAGCGGTCGTACATCTCCCGCTTGCTGGCGTCATTGAGGGTGTCGAAGGCGGCCTGGACCTTCTTGAACTTCTCCTTCGCGGAGTTGTCGTCAGGATGGAGATCAGGGTGGTATTTCCGCGCCAACTCGCGGTACGCCTTCCGGATGTCCTCGGCGGAGGCGGTCCGTGGCACGCCGAGCGTTTGGTAATGGTCGTCGGCCATCAGGCTCCGATACCTCTCGGGTGTGTCGTCCTGGAGTCCGTCGCCGCTTTTCTTTGCGTCGACAGGGGAGAGGGGATTTTACGAACCGCGAAGGAGACGCTTCAAGGAGCGGTGATGCCACGGCGGCAGGCAACGATTCATCGCCTCCCCGGACGCTTTGGTCGCCGGGTGGCCGCTCCTCCGCCGGCAACCTGACCAGCGACTCGCGGCAACTCACCGCTCCCCCTCGGCTCCCCCTTCTCGTCGAGGAAATAGGTCTGGCAGCGGACGGGAGTCTCGTCCGCCGGAGGGTGGACCAGGTGAAAGCTGCCGTCGGCGTCCATGATCCGGGCCCGAGTGTTGTCGGCCAGATAGATCGGCACGATTTCCCGCAGGATTCTCGACGCGAGCGCCGGCGTCTCGATCGGAACCATCACCTCGACACGGCGGAAGAAATTCCGCGGCATCCAATCGGCACTGGAGATGTAGACCTTGGCATCGTCATCGGGGCCGAAGATGTAGATCCGGCTGTGCTCGAGGAACCGATCGATGATGCTGCGCACACGGATCGTCTCGCTCAACCCGGGCACGCCGGGCCGCAGGGCGCAGATGCCACGGGGCACAATGTCGATCGGCACCCCGGCGCGGCTCGCCCGGTAGAGGGCCTCGATGACATCCGGATCGACCAGCGAGTTGAGCTTCGCGAAGATCCGCGCCGGCATGCCGGCGCGGGCGCGTTCGGCCTGCTCGTCGATCAACGAGATCGTCCGCCGATGGAGGTCGTTGGGGGCGACGATCAGCTTCCGCCAGGCGTGCCCCTGCGAATAGCCGGTGAGGAGATTGAATACGGCGGTGGCGTCCTCGGCATACTGCTCGTCGGCCGTGAACAACCCGATGTCGGTATAGAGCAACGCCGTGGTTGGGTTGTAGTTGCCGGTGCCGACGTGCACATAGCGACGCAGCCCATGGCCTTCGTTGCGGACCACCATCGACAGCTTGCAGTGGGTCTTGAGGTCGAGGAAACCGAACACCACATGCACACCAGCTCGCTCGAGCTGGCGGGCCCAACTGACATTGTTGGCCTCGTCGAACCGGGCCTTCAGCTCGACCAGCGCCGTGACGTGCTTCCCCGACTCGGCGGCAGCGATCAGCGCCCGCGAGATCGGCGAGTCGCCGGAGGTGCGATAGAGTGTCTGCTTGATGGCGAGGACACGGGGATCGGCCGCCGCCCGAGTGACGAATTCCACCACCGGATCGAACGACTCGTAGGGATGGTGGAGGAGGATGTCGTGGGCGGCGATCTCGGCGAACAGGTCGTCGCCCCGGCGGAGCCCGCGCGGCATGCGGGGCGTGAAGGGTGGATCGTGGAGGAGCGGATAGCCGGGGAGCTTGTGGAGCTCCCAAAGGCAGGTGAGGTCGAGCGGCCCCTCGATCCGGTAGACCTCGCCGTAGCCATCGCCCCGATCATCATGGAGTTGCTCGTCCTCGATGATGGCCCGGGCCACGGAATCGTCGGCCGACCGGGCCGAGACCTCGATCCGCACCGCCTGCCCGCGCTGTCTCGCCTTGAGGCGTTCTTCGATCAGCTTGAGCATGTCGTCGGACTCCTGCTCGAGGAGTTCGAGGTCGCTGTCACGGGTGACGCGGAAGGTCGTCCACGAAAGGACGGTGAAGCCGCCGAAGAGCTGCGAGAGCCGGGAAGCGACAAGATCCTCGAGGAGGACGAAGCGGTGCTGCCCAGGGATGTCGCAACCGACATTGACGAAACGGGGAAGCACCTGCGGCACCTGCACCACGGCAAACAGCCGTTTGGGCCCGAGGCCCTTCTCCTGCTCGAGTTGGGCGCCGATGTACAGACCGCGGTTGTGGTAGCGGGGAGAGGGGTGGGCGGGATCGACCGCCATCGGCGTGAGGATCGGCAAGGCGCGCTCGTTGAAGAAACGATCGACGCGGGCCAGTTGCTGCGTATCGAGATCCGAGTACCGAACGAGTTGGAAACCCTCGGCGACCATCGCCGGCGCGATGCTGTCACGGAGGCAGCGGTACTGCCGGGCGACGAGCTCCTGGGTTCGATCGGCGATTTTCCGCAACTGTTCAAGCGGCGCCGTCCCGTCGGGGGGGGTGTCCTGCGGCGCGCTTTCGCCGAATGCCTGCTCGCGCACCCCCGACACCCTGACCATGAAAAACTCATCGAGATTGGAGCTGAAGATCGCAAGGAACTTCAGCCGCTCCATGAGCGGGTTTCCCTCGTTCTCCGCCTCCTCGAGGACGCGGAGGTTGAATTCGAGCCAGCTCAATTCCCGGTTGATGAAGCAATCCGGGCCGAACGGTGCGGCGGTCGTGTCGGCGTTGGTCATGGTGGTCCTGCGAGGCCCCGGATCGTGGCTCGTGGTAGAAAAGAGAAGAGCCGTAGCGGACGCCTGAGTCTACATCGCCGCCCGATTCGACCGTTTGTCTCGTCGATTCCTCACGAACGCCGTCCCGCTCGCGTCCTGCCAGCGGCCGCCGGCCGGTTCCCATGCCCCACCACCGTTCCCCATGCCCCCTGCCTCAAGGTCATCCGCCACCGGGGCGAGGATGGTGCGTCGCGGAGGCGTGCCGCCTCGAGGCCACGGCGCGAAAGCCGGGCAACGTCCATCCTGGAGCTCCGTTTCCCGATCTCGACCATGCCGAACTCGTGGCCGCAGGGCTCGCCATCGCTCCGGTGATGGAGTCGGCGCCGGGTCAGCGGATCGGCCGCACGATCCTTCGAGCGGTCGAGGCATCGCGCCGGGTGACCCGATCCAATGCCAACCTCGGCATCGTGCTGGCGATCGCCCCTCTGGCGGCACTTCCGGCCGAGGGTGCCATCTGCGTCGATGACATCCCCCCGCTGCTCGCTCGCCTGACACCTGCTGACGCACTCGAACTGTGGACTGCGATCGCGATTGCCGCGCCCGGTGGAATGGGGAGGCGGCCCGACATGGATGTCGCCGGCCCCGCCCCCGACGACCTGCTCGCGGCGATGGCGGCGGCAGCGCCTCACGACCGCATCGCCCGGCTGTGGACGGAGGGATGGCAGCCGATCGTCGATGGGCTCGTCGCCGACCTGCTCGACGAACTCGATGCCGGGATGACGCTCGGTGATGCGATCGTGCGCGGGTACCTTCGGCAACTCGCCCGTGAGCCCGACACGCTCATCGCCAGGCGTCATGGAGTCGAGACGGCCGTCGCCGTGTCACGCCGGGCAGGCGAGGTGCTCTCCCATGGGGCGCGAGGATGGATCGAGGCTGCCGCCGTCTTCGATCGCGAGCTGCGGGTGCCGAAACGGATCAATCCAGGGACGACCGCCGACCTCTGCGCCACCGCCCTGTACATTCTCCTCCGCGAGGGCCGTCTCCAGAGCCGGCTCGGCGGGAGCACCGACCTGGCGACCAGGATTTCAGCCACACCTGACCGAAGGGAGTGATCGCACGATGGAGAGCTACCGTGTCCGTCTCCGCAAGGCCGTTCATGTCTTCTGCTCGGGACACTTCATCACGCTCACCGA
>CANGIH010000271.1 GCA_947453875.1 Planctomycetaceae bacterium
GGCAGCGCGTCGTTCCCTGCGCCGGGGTCGGTGCGAAGAATGATGTGGCTGACGCGGATCCGCGTGCCATCGAATTCGCGATGGTGGTCTGCAGCCACCTTCTTCATCACCTCGGCGTCGATCAGGGGGACGACGAGCTTTGGCACGGAAAGGTCGAACTCGATCTGCCGCTGGAACGCGGCCTGGTCGAGCCCGGCTTGGGAGCGGTATTCGTCGATGCTCGAGCGACGGGCCGAGAGTTCCTTCGAGACGAGCGCCATCCGCTCGTTGACTTCAGCCGCCTCCACCACGATCCGCCGTCGGCCGATCTCGGCCCTCAGCAGCGTCTCGTCGATGAGCTCCCTGACCGCCTGAGCACGGATCTGCCGCTGCTGCTCCGGCGCCACCGGACGGCCGAGGGTGCGTTTGCGGATCATCCGATCGAGATCGGCGGTGGTGAGTTCAGTGTCTCCCACGGTGGCGATCGGCTCCACGGCGCCGGGGGCTTGATCGGCCCGGCATGCTGGCGGAGGCCAGACCATGCCGAGGGCCATCACGAAGACCAGCCGCAGGTGGAGAAGCCGGGGGGAGGAAGCCCGTCGTGATGCCATGGCGCCGGCCCCGGTAGGAGGGAGGAGATGTCGTCCGACCAGCCCGCGATGGTCGTTCGGGCGATCGATTCTAGTCGGTTTGGCGGAGCCTCAGAAGGACCTGCCACGCCGTGGGGTGGCGGTCTGGTCGCCGGATACCGGCGGGAAACGGGTGTTGGCAGGCATGACTCGGGTGGAAAGGGGGCAGCGATCATCGTCTCCACGGCCGGCAATCGCCGGAGGGGAACTGGCCTCATCGTCGCGCCGTCGGCACAATCACCGCAGGGTGGCCGCGCCTGCCGCCCAGCGATGCTCACGGGAGGGAGTGCGCGGCGGATGGCCAGAATCGCGATCAGTTTGTGCGGAGAGGGGCGCGGCCACGCAACGCGGATCTGCACCCTCGTGGAGCATCTCCGCCGTGAACACGAACTTGTCATCTACACCTCGGCCGACGCCTTTGCGTTCCTCTCGGGGCGCTATCGAGCGAACGCCGGCGGGATTGAGGTCCGCGAGATCCCTGGCCTGGTGTTTCAGTACACCGGCGGTCGCCTTGATGTCATGAAGACGATTGCCGCGGGGCTCGATTACCAGGCGAGGATTCTCGGGCCACTGGTCGACCGACTCATGGCCGAGATCGATCGCTTCGGTGCGGATATCGGGATCACCGATTTCGAGCCAGCCCTCCCCCGGGCCTGTGCCAGGCAGGGGGTCCCGTTGGTGAGCATCGACCACCAGCATTTCCTGCTCGCTTACGACCTCGCGTCACTGCCGATGTCGTTGCAGTGGCATGCCTGGATGATGGGGCATGCCGTGTGGATGTGCATCTTCGGCGCGTCCGACACGGTCGTGTCGGCGTTCTTTCGTCCGCCGCTGCGGCGCGGCTGGGAGCATGTTCTCCAGGTTGGGCCGCTCCTGCGGCCGGAGATCAGCGCCGCGTTGCCGGTCGCAGGCGACTTCGCGGTCAGCTATCTCCGGCGGCACACGCCGTTCGAGACCCTGGCGGCGCTGGCCGATTGTGGACTGCCTGTGAAGGTGTATGGCCTCGGTAAACGCCCCCCCATCGGTGCGCTTTCGTTCCACGAAGTGGATGGGGCCCGTTTCGTCGATGACCTCGTCCACTGCCGGACGCTGATCGCCGCCGCCGGCAACCAACTCATCGGCGAGGCATTGCACCTTGGCAAGCCGATGCTCGTGCTGCCCGAGAGTGCCCATGCCGAGCAGATGATGAACGCCCATTTCCTCTCGTCGATGGGGTGCGGCGATTTCTGCCCCCTCGAGGAGGTGACGGCCGAAAGGATCGCCGCGTTCGTCGCCGGCCTCGACCGTTTCCAGCCGGCCCTCGCTGGCGTCGTGGGGCGGATGGACGGCACCGACGAGGTGCTCGGAGTGATCCACCGTCGGCTCGCCATGCAACCTCCGCGGGAGCCAACGCCCCCGAGCGGCGGACCGCCGGCGTCCAGTCAGCCGTCCGAATGCCTGCCGCCGAGGTGAAGGAGAATGGCCGGGAGCATCGCCCGCATCGCCCGGGCACGGTGGCTGAGAACAGCCTTCACCTCGGGGGCGAGTTCACCGAACGTGCGATGGTATTCCGCCACCACGAACAACGGGTCGTAGCCAAAGCCACCGGTGCCTGTTCTGGCCTCGGCGATTACGCCGCTGCACTGCCCCTCGGACCTTGCCACCAGCCTGCCTTGCGGATCGGCGAGGGCCGCGTGGCAGGCGTAGTGGGCACCGCGGGAGGCGGTCGGGGTGCCGGAGAGCTTGGACAGCAGCAGCGAGTTGTTGGCTTCGTCGTCGCCGTCCGATCCGGAGAACCGGGCCGAGCGAACCCCCGGCGCGCCTCCAAGGGCATCGACGCACAGACCGCTGTCCTCGGCAAGCACCCAGCGAGACAGTGCCGCCGCCTGCTGGCAGGCCTTGAGGGAGGCGTTTTCGGCGAAGGTACTGCCAGTCTCCTCGACGTTCACGGCACCGGGGCAGTCACGAAGCGACACGACGCGGATGCCGTGAGGGATCAGGAGCGCGGCGAGTTCGCGCACCTTGCCGGCGTTGGTGGTGCCGAGGACGAGTTCCGGGGGGGCCATGGGACGCACGGTGGGAGTTGAAGGGCGTTGCCGGAGCACTTCCCAGCGACGACTAACGCCAGCCGGAGGGGGCCCGCGGCACCGGGATGGGAGCCGGCTGGACGTCGAGCATGATGCCCTCGATCGTCCGCGGCAACACCACCCCCGTGGCGAGCCGATTGGGATCGGGGCCGAGTTCGCGGACGATCCTCACGATTTCCGGGTGCACCGTCGCGGTTCCCTGGGGGCCGGGCACGTTCTTGGAGTCGAGACTGCCGACGCAGACGATGCTCGACTCGCGGTCATGGTATTCCCACGATTCCCAGCCCGCCTTCCGCAGGGCCACCGTGAGGCGGTGGGCCTTCTCGGCAGCCTCGACTAGGCGGCCCTCGAGTTCCACGTCATCCTCTCCGGCGGCGATGGCCTTCTGGTCGAACGTGCCGGCGCCTGTGAACGTCGCCACGCGCACCGCGTAGAGGCCCGGGCAATCGAGCAGCGAGTGCGAGACGTCGGCGTTCATGTCGAGAACGAAGCGGTCGACTTGCTGTCGGGAGAAGAAGTCCTCGGGGAGGAGTGGGTTGGGGATCACGAATGCCAGATGCATCGGACCCTTTCCGGCTGATCGCTCAAGGCCGATCATCTTGCGGAAGTCGGAGAAAGACTGGCTTTTTCCGGCATTGCCGGCCAACGATTCTGGGTGGAGCGACTTCACCTTCGCGAGCATCTTCTGCCCGCGCGGATCGTCAAACGACGCAAAGTCCCCGACGAGAACGGCGACCTCAACCACCTGTTCGGCGTTGGCGTAGCGCATCTTCTTCGGGGAGCCGTCGGGATTGAGTCCGAGGCCGGGTTGCGTGCCGGTGTAGTCGAACGACTTCTCGTGGGTGTAGGCCTTGAGTTTGTGGTTCCGTCGCAGCTCCTGAACGAGCCGACGGGCGTCGTCCCTCGCCCCTTCACCACGAAACGTCGTCGCCAGCACCAGCCACGGCCCGTCCTTCTCCGCCAGCGGGTAGATCGCCTTGGAATCAACCTCGGCGGGGGTGAACCACGACGCCGGCAGCCAACCGTTCTGGCCGCGGGCTTCGGCGGCGACAACGGCGACCAGGCAGGCGAGGGCCGGCAGCCAACGCGGGACGTTCGGGAAGGTGAACGGTTTCACGCGAACGGTTCCTTGGCGGAGGGATCGGTGAGCGGGAAGACTCCGAAGAGGCGGGGACGATAGCAGCGTCGGTGCGGCCACGCCATACCGGTTGCGACATGCGAACAGGAGGGGGAGAATGGGTTGATTGCATGGCAACCCTTCTGGCTGGAGTCCTCCATTGGCCCCCTTCAATCGCCGGAGCGTTGTGGCCGGATTTGTGCTCGTGTGGCTTGTCGTCCTGGCCGTTCCCCCCCTGCTCCTGAACAGCGCACGTGCGACGTGGCTGGCCAGCCTGGAAGACCCGGCGGCCCAGGAGAGCTGGGAAAGCTTCCGCAGTGACATGCGTGCCCACAGCGGGCGGGAGGGGCCTGTCCAGCGCAAGGTGCCACGCAGCACCGAGCCGCCACTGCGGGTTTGGCTCCGCGATCACTTCGGGCTTGCCATCACCGCCTGGATCGTCCTCGGAGGGACGCTCGGGGGGTTTCTCGGAATGATGGTCGTCGGAGCGGCAACAGGGCCGGCTCAATGGCCAAGCCCGCGAATCAGTCCGCCAGCGGGGGGCACCCCAACGCCCGGAAGCGTGTCAAAAGGGGGCCGCTCACTCCCCCAAGACGAGACCCGCGGTGGCCACCACGGCAACGAAGAGGATGAGAGCGATCCCCAAAACACCGAGAAGTGAA
>CANGIH010000272.1 GCA_947453875.1 Planctomycetaceae bacterium
CGCGATGCACGCGGGCGGGGGGAACGGGCTGGGCTCCGGGGGCCGAAGGGCCGGCCGGCGGGATATAGTTTGCCGCATCGTCCATCCGCGGACCAATTCCCGGCTCGCCGGCTGGTGGGGCAGGTAAGCTGTCGCCCCGGTTGTTTCCCCGCCCGGCCAATCCGCTCCTGGCTGCCCGTCCGAGGCGTTCGGTTCACGATGTCGTCAAAGCCACGCTCCCCCGTCATCGTTCAGGCAGGCCCGGCCGAACTACGGTTTGAGTGGCATGGCGACCGCTGGCGGCATGTCGTGATCCCCCTGACAGGAGCCAGCGCTGCTTGGCAGTCGCAGGAGGGGCCCGTCTCGGCTGCCGGAGATCCACGCTGGCCCCTCTCGCCGGTGTTTGTCGAACTCAATCGACTCGGTGCTGCAGCGGCAAGCCCCGTGATGGCGATCGGCCTCGCCGGGCGATCGCACTATTCCGCCGTCGTCACCCCTGACCCCGACATTCCCGGCGTTTTCCGCTTTGAGGTCGCGACGCGCCTTCACGAGGCCCCCACCGGTCTCGGCTCGACCTACCTCTCAAGCTCGACGGGCCAGTCGATCCGCGTCGAACCTGCTGATCCCCCTGGCGGCCCCCTCCCCCGCACGGTGCAGTGGACCTATCGAGTCGGACCGGCCGGGGTCGAACCGCTCGCCGGTGCCCGCGTCACGGAGATCACCCAGCCGGGTGGCCCGAGCCCCCCTGACGACATGATGCTGGCTTGAATTCGGCCGATCGATCGGTCACATTCGAAGCTCGATTCGGGGCGAAAATACCGTCCCCAGAACCGACCCCGCCGTCCCCTCTCCGATCCCGTCCGCGCCGCCTGGAATCCCCCATGTTCGACGTCATCGAACGGCTCAAGACCGAGTGGACCGACCAATACGTCGTGGTGAGTTCCCCGGCCCCTGAACTGGCCCGCTTCGCTTCCACCACGGGGCAGGTCAAGACGGTGAATATGAATGGCCGCTGCCTCGTCGAATTCGACCAGTTCAACAACATCGGCTGGTATGACATCGACCCGGCCTGCCTGAAGATCGTGCCGAAGCCGGAGCCCAGGCCCGAAGGGGAGAAGGAACAGAAGGCCCCCCCGGCGGCGAAGCCGGCCGCGGCAGCCAAGGCCGCACCGGCCGCTGCCGCCAAACCGACCACGGCTGGCAAGCCCTCCACCGCCGATATTCTCGCCGCCGCCCGCGCCAAGGCTGCCGGGGGAGCGGCTCCATCGGCCCCGAAGCCTGCAGGGGGCAAGCCCTCCACCGCCGACATCCTCGCTGCCGCCCGCGCCAAAGGGGGGGGAGCGGCGCCCGCGTCTGGCGCGGCTGGCGGCAAGCCATCGACCGCAGAGATTCTCGCCCGCGCCCGTGCCGCCAAGGCGCCGCCACCTCCAGCGGTCGAGGAGGAAGCGGCCGCCGACGAGCCTGCTCCCGTCACCAAGCCGGCGGCCCCTGCCGCAGGTGCGGCCAAGAAGGGGACAGCCACGGGATCGCTTCCCACGTCGACGGCCGACAAGATCGCGTGGTGTCGGGCCAACGACACCACGGGCTGATCGGGGCGATTCCACCGCAACGTCACCGTAATCGGTGCGTCTCATCCGGGGATTCGCGGGGTGGTGGAAAAAACTCAAGCGCGGTCCACGAAATGTTTGACTCGCGCAAGCGTCGCTCCATAATGTCGACGTCGCTTTGGTTCCCTCCTTTCTCCGCAGGATTCCTGTCGTCGTCGCGGCACTTTTTCCAAGGTGCCTTCGCCGGCCGGCGGGTCCACTTCCGCGGTTCCAGTTGGCGGCTCGATGGCTCCGGGAATTCGTCCGGAATCGTCGGGGTCGCCACTGCCGGTTTGCACGTCCCCCGTTCCTCCATCCCCGAAGGAGTCGTGTCGTCCCGATGGCCCGGATCCGCAACGTCTTCGAAATCATCGAACTGTACGGTCATGACGAGAACTTCGAGCCGCAATCAACGGCCGAGTTCGTTCCCACGAGCGCCCCTGCCGGCTCAAGGCAGAAGCTCGACATCCTCGCTGAACGGATCCAGCGTGGCATGCCACTATGGCACCCGGAAGACTCCACCGAATCCTCGGCGGGAGTCCTCGTGGGAGCCGGCGACGAACGGTAGAAGGCCGAAGGAGCGGCGAGACTGCGGGCCCATGCCGCAGCGGTTTCACTGTCGGTGGAAAAAGTTATCCTGACCTTGTCCCACTTTCTCCACTGCAGGACAGCAGAACGCACAACCCAAACGCATCGAAACCATTCGGCCGTCGCGACGTACGGGATTCCCTGCGTCGCGACGGCCGTTTTTGTTGGTATCGGGGGCCTGCTCCAGACCGCGCCCCGACGCCCTCGAGGCCGGTGACCAAAACGGCTGTCAACCGCCACGCCTGGCCTTGATTCCAGCCTCGATGTCGCGGCGGGCGGAATCAGCCTTGAGCTTCTGCCGTTTGTCGTGAAGCTTGCGGCCGCGGCCGATCCCCATCAGCACCTTCACCCGGCCATCCTTGAAATACATCTTGAGGGCCACAAGCGTGAGGCCCTTCTCGAGCGCCATACCGGCAAACTTGGCGATCTCGCGGCGGTGAAGGAGAAGCTTCCGCTGCCGCTTCGGCTTGTGATTGAGTTGGTTGGCCTTCTCGTACTCGGGGATGTCACTGCCGAGCAGCCAAACTTCGTTCCCCTCCACCCGACCGTAGGCTTCGTCGAGTGACATCCGCCCCGCCCGCAGACTCTTCACCTCGCTACCCACAAGTGCGATGCCGCACTCGAGGGTGTCGATGATCTCGTACTCGTGGCGGGCCTTCCGGTTCTCCGCCACGACCCGCTCCGCTGGCTTGTCGTCCTTCCCCGAGGACTTGGACGCTCCCTTCGCCGCCTTGCTGCCGGAAGGCTTTGTGGGTTTCGGTTTCCCCGCCGGCGGACGGGTCGGTTTTGGCGAGGACACGGCGGATCAGACTCCGGGTCGGTTCGACGGATCGGACGCCCCGCGGCGATTTCCCGACCGGGGCATCCCCAAGCTACACTGATTTGCTCCGTCCCGAACCCCCGGATTCTACGATCCACCATGCCAGATGGCCGCCATATCCCCACCACGATGACCCACCCCCTCCCCCCGATCGGCCCGTTCACCGCGCCCCGCTTGTGGGCGTCGATTGTCCTCGGCCTCGTCTGCCTCCTTTCCTCGCTCGGCGGCGCCGCGACCGCCGATGACGCGACGGCGGGGTTCGTGGCCGGTGATGCTCGACCAGAGGTGGAGGGGCCGGTGGTGCAGGTGCCCGGTGGATGGATGGTTTCCTACGAAGAGTCGATTCCCGGCAGCGACGTCACCTTCCGGATGGTGCCGATCCCCGGGGGGACGTTCCGCATGGGGAGCCCCGATTCGGAGTCGGATCGGAGCGATGACGAAGGCCCGCAGTTCGAGGTCGTAATCGACCCGTACTGGATCGGCGTCCATGAGGTCACCTGGGCGGAGTACAAGGGGTTCATGGCCGCCTGCGATCTTTTCAAGGCGATCGAGTCGGCCCGGCTGCGGCCGACGGTCACCGCCGACAACGAGGCCGACGCAGTAACCGCCCCCTCGAACCTCTATGACCCCACCACGACGTTCACGCACGGCGAGGAGCCCGAACTTCCCGCCTCGACGATGACCCAGTACGCCGCCCGGCAATACACGAAGTGGGTCAGCCGGTTGACGAGCCGTTTTTACCGCCTGCCGAGCGAGGCGGAGTGGGAGTACGCCTGCCGTGCCGGCAGCGAGACGCCATGGTCGTTCGGGAGCGATCCGTCGGTGCTCGGCGACCACGCCTGGATTGCCGACAACGCCGATGAGACGACGCACCCGGTCGGCGAGAAGACTCCCAACCCCTGGGGTCTCCACGACATGCACGGCAATGTGAGTGAGTGGGTCGTCGATCAGATCGTGGCCGGCGGCTATGCCCGACAGGCGGGCCTGCCGCAGCCGGTTCCCGAAGCGGCTGCAATCCAATGGCCGACGAAGCTCCAGCAGCGGGTCGTCCGCGGCGGCTCCTACTACGACGAGCCCGGACGCTGCCGCAGCGCCGCCCGCCGCGGCTCCGAGGATGTTGCCTGGAAGGAAATCGACCCGAATCTTCCCAAGAGCCCGTGGTGGTACACCGAGGATCCGGCCTTGGGCGTGGGGATGCGGATCGTCCGGCCGTTCTCCGTCCCCGACAAGGACACGCAGCTGAAATGGTGGGAGGCGGACATCGAGAGCATCCGCCTCGACGCCAAGGACCGCCTCCTTCAGGGGCGTGGCGCCAGGGCGATCGTCGATCCCCAGCTTCCCGCCGATGCCAACGCCAAGGGCATCACGAACTGAACACCATGGCACGAAGGCTCTGCTCGGCGGCCGATTCCACCGGGGAATCGGCTCATCCCCCAAGCGAGATCCAGAAGACCGTTCCATCCCCGACGGA
>CANGIH010000273.1 GCA_947453875.1 Planctomycetaceae bacterium
CTTCAACGAAATCCCCTCGGGGGTGTCGGGGCAGGTGGTGGCGATCCTGGTGGAGAACGGTCACCCGGTGGAATTCGGCCAACCGCTCGTGAAGGTCGATCCCGAACAGTGATCCTAGCCGCGGTGGGCGGTGGCCCCCGCCGCCTCTCCGCATCGATGGCGAGGCCGGTCGGCGGCCGCCCGCGGGCTCGGGCAGGGGCAACGGTTCCGCCCCGGCTCCAGCGGCGGCTGAGTTGGGCCAGTGTTCCCTCCGGAGCCGGGCGGGGCCGTCGCCCCGGTTGATCCAGTCCTCCCAGACAGTCTCCCCAGAGAGGGGCCCAGCGCATGTTCAAAAGGGTGCTGATTGCCAACCGCGGAGAAATCGCCCTGCGGGTGATCCGCGCCTGTCGTGAGATGGGCATCGAGACGGTCGCCATCTACAGCGAAGCCGACCGCGACGCCCCCTACCTCCACCTCGCCGACGAGGCGATCTGCGTCGGCCCCGCGCGGGCGGCCGACAGCTACCTCCGCATCGACCGGGTGATCAGCGCGGCGGAGATCGGCAACGTCCAGGCGATTCACCCCGGCTACGGCTTTCTCTCGGAGAACTCCCACTTCGCGGAAGTCTGCCGATCGTGCGACATCGGCTTCATCGGCCCGACCCCCGAGGCTATGGCACGCGTCGGCGACAAGAACTCCGCCCGCAGCCTGGCCCGCGAGGCGGGGGTGCCATGCGTGCCCGGCAGCGACGGCATCATCGCCAGCGAAGATGACGCCATCCGCATCGCCCGGCAGATCGGTTTTCCGGTCCTCCTCAAGGCCACCGCCGGCGGTGGCGGCAAGGGGATGCGCGTGGCCGCCAACGATCTGGCCCTGGCGCCGGCCTGGCAGCAGGCCTCGGCCGAGGCCCTCGCGGCGTTCGGGAATGCCGGCATCTACATGGAGCGGTTCATCGACCGGCCGAGGCATGTCGAGGTGCAGGTGCTCGGCGACACCCACGGCACGATGCTCCACCTCTGGGAGCGAGACTGCTCGACGCAGCGGCGGCACCAGAAACTCATCGAGGAGAGCCCCTCGCCGCGTCTGGCCCCGGCGACCCGCGCGGCGATGTGCGAGGCGGCGGTGCGACTGTGCAAGACGGCGGGCTACCACTCGGCCGGCACCGTCGAGTTCATCGTCGACCAGGAGGGCAACTTCTACTTCATCGAGGTCAATGCCCGCATCCAGGTCGAGCATCCTGTCAGCGAGATGGTCACCGGTATCGATCTGGTCAAGGCGCAGATCCGGGTGGCGGCCGGCGAGAAGCTCTGGATCGAGCAGAAGGACATCGTCCCCCGCGGCCACGCCATCGAGTGCCGAATCAATGCCGAGGATCCGGCGGCCAACTTCCGCCCCTGCCCCGGCCGGATCGAGCAGATCATCGCCCCTGGTGGATTCGGGGTCCGGTGGGATTCACACGCCGCCGCCGGATACTCGGTGCCGCCTCATTACGACTCGCTGGTGGGGAAGTTGATCGTCCACCAGCCGACCCGCAAGGAAGCGATCGAAACGATGAGCCGGGCGCTCAAGGAGCTGCGTGTCGCCGGCATCAAGACGACCGTGCCGCTCCATCTCGAGATCCTCGCCCTGGCAGCCTTCGACAACGCCGAGATCGACACGAAATATGTCGAGCGTTGGCTGGCGGGGTGATTCGCCCCGCGCCCGCCGCTCCCCGCCTCCCTGCTCCCCCCCGCCGCCTCCCGCCCCGGAGTTCTCCATGAGCGAGTCCCTCTCCCGCCCGCCGAAAGCCGCCCACCATTTCCGGCGCGTCGCCATGCTGTTTGCCGGCGGCCCCGCCCCGGGCGCCAACGCCGTCATCTCCACCGCCGCGATCTCGTTTTTGCGGAACGACGTCGAGGTGATCGGCATGAAGCACGGCTACTCGTCGCTGGCCGACTACTCCCCCGACAAGCCGCTCGTCGAGGGGAAGGACTACGTGCGGATCACGCCGGAATTCATCAAGCGATCCCGCTCGAGCCAGGGGATTCTGCTCGGCACCGCCCGCACGAATCCCGGCCGGTTGATCTCGTCGCCGGCCCATCTCGATGACCCGGCGCGCGTCCAACCGCTGGCGAACGTCAATGCCGGCCTCCGTTCGCTCGGTGCCGAGGCGCTGATCTCGATCGGTGGCGATGACACGCTCAAGACTGCCAACAAGTTCAAGCTCTACCAGGATCGCCTCCCCGCCGGGACGAAGAAGATCCCGGTGGTCCATCTCCCCAAGACGATCGACAACGACTACATGGGGATCGACTTCACGTTTGGCTATTTTACCGCCGTCGACACCCTCGCTGGCGAGATTCGCAATCTCCTTTACGACGCCGAGGCGGGCCGGGCCTACTACCTCTGCGAGACGATGGGACGCAGCGCCGGCTGGCTCTCCTACGGGGCCGCGATCTCCGGCGAGGCGAGCCTCGTGATCAGCGTCGAGGACATCCACGGCCGTTACCGGAGCGAGGAGACCGTGACCGGGCCCGACGGCACCACCCGTGTCAAGCCGGTGATGAACGTCGAGGAGGTGGTGGGGCGGATCGTGAAGACGATGCGTGTCCGCGAGGAGAACGAAGGGAAGCCCTACGGCGTGATCGTTCTCGCCGAAGGGCTCGCCGAATATCTCCCTCAGAGCCAGCTCGAGGGGATCCCGCGGGACGACCATGGCCACATCTCGATCTCGCATGTGCAGCTCGGGAGGATGTTCTCCAAGATCGTCGCCGACGAATACAAGAAACAGACCGGGAAGACGCGGAAGGTGGTCGGCCTCCAGCTCGGCTACGAAGCCCGTTGTGCCGCGCCGCACGCCTTCGACATCATGCTCGGCAGCCAGCTCGGTGTCGGTGCCTACCGGGCACTTGCCGAACGGGGGCTCAACGGGGTGATGGTGAGCGTGTCGGGTCAGCTCGACCTCAACTACGTCCCCTTCGAGGAGCTCGTCGATCCCAACACGCTCGTGACGGTCGTCCGCTATGTGGAGCGCAACAGCGATTTCCACCGCCTCGCCCGGTTCCTCGAGACGTTTGTGAACGACTGACGCCGGCTCAGACCGTCAGCGACCCCTTCGTGCTCGGAATGCCCGGCTGACGTGGATCGTGCTCGACCGCCATGCGGATCGCCCGCGCCGCCGCCTTGAAGACCCCTTCGGCGATGTGGTGGGCATTGTGACCGTGGTGGAGGAGGGCATGGACGTTGCCGCCGGCGGCCGACGCAAACCCTTCCCAAAATACCTCCACCAGCTGGGTGTCGAAGTCGCCGATCGTGGGAACGGGGAACGGCACGTGGAACACCGTCGCCGCCCGGCCGCCGAGGTCGACGGCGACGGTGACGAGAGTCTCGTCCATGGGGAGGGTGAAGTGGCCGTAGCGGCGGATGCCGCGGCGCTCGCCGAGGGCCTCGCGGACAGCCTGCCCGAGTGCCCGCCCCACGTCCTCGACGGTGTGGTGCCCATCGACATGGAGATCCCCCTCGCAGCGGATTGCCAGATCGACGAGGGAATGCCCGGCGAGGAGCGTGAGCATGTGGTCGAAGAACCCCAGACCGGTGGCGATGACGGCCTTGCCCGTTCCGTCGAGATCGACGGCAAGGACGATCGAGGTCTCGGTGGTCTTGCGGGTGACGGAGGCGGTGCGGTGCATGGGGGATGCTGCGGTTGGGGTGCGGGAGAGCGGAAATCGAATCGGGGGGAGCGCCCTGCGATCAGGTGTCGGCAAGGATCCTGCGGAGGGCCGTGAGGAAGGCATCTATCTCGGCATCGGTGCCGACCGTCACCCGCAGGCCATCTCCCCATCCGGCATACGTCATGAAGCGGACGAGGATCCTCTCCGCCTTGAGGCGTTCATAGAGCGGACGGTGGGGCCGGGCGGGATGGGTGCACCAGACGAAGTTCGCCTGGCTCTCCTGGACGTCGAATCCGAGGTCGCGAAGCGCCCCGGTGAGCCGGGCCCGGGTGGCAAGGAGCGTAGCCCGGTTGGCTGCGAGCCAGTCGCGGTCGCCGATGGCCGCCGTCGCGGCAGCGATCGAGAGGGCGTCGCAGTTGTAGGAATCCTTCACCTTCTCGAGTTGGCGGATGATCGCCGGCTGGGCGACCGCGAAACCGAACCGCAGTCCGGCAAGTGCATACGACTTGCTGAAACTGCGGGTGACGATCACCCGGTCGCTTGCGCGGACAAGCTCCAGGCAGTTGGTGTCGGCGAAATCACCGTAAGCCTCGTCGACGACCAGCGCGCAGGGAAGACGGGAGGCGATCGCGGCCACTCGGGCGGGGGGCAGCAGCGTCCCGGAGGGGCTGTTGGGATTGGCGATGACCGCGAGCCGGACCGGTTCTCCCGCCGCGGTGGTGGGGGCGGTGAACGCATCGGGCAGCGACCAATCACGTTCATAGGCCACCTCCTCGCAGGAGA
>CANGIH010000274.1 GCA_947453875.1 Planctomycetaceae bacterium
GCTCCCGATGGCGATCGAGCGGCACGTGGCGATACGTGTCCGCCCCCGTGCCGATCGACTCGCGATTCTCCGCAGCGGCCGCGATCCGCGTTGCGTGACGCTCGACCTCGCCTCCGCGATCGAGCCGGTGCCGCGGCACTGGTCGAACTATCCCGCCGGGGTGATCGCCGGCTACCAGCGACTCGGCTTCGACCTGCCGGGATTCGACGCCGAGATCAGCGCCTCGCTCCCGGCTGGCGGCGGCCTGAGCTCGAGTGCGGCGCTCGAGGTGGCGACGGCGACGGTGATCGAATCCCTCTGCGGCCGCGCGCTTCCCCTCGCGGAGAAGGCGCTGCTCTGCCAACGGGCCGAACACGAGTTCGCCGGTGTTCCTTGCGGGATCATGGATCAATTCGCGGTCTGCTTCGGGCGGGCCGGCCATGCGCTGTGCCTCGACTGCCGATCGCGGGAGATCCTGCATGTGCCGATCGACGACTTGGTGGGGGTCCTCGTCTTCGACAGCGGCGTGAAGCACTCGCTTGCCGACGGGGAATATGCCAAACGGCGTCGGGAGTGTGCCGAGGCGGCCCGACGGCTCGGTGTGGCGTCGCTCCGCGATGTCACCCCCCAGGAACTGCCGACGGCGGAGGGCCAGCTCCCGCCGACGGAGTTGGCCAGGGCGAGGCATGTCGTCTCGGAGAACGCCCGCGTGCCCGCCTTCGTGGCAGCGATCACTGCTCGGGATTGGCGGGAAGCGGGGCGGCTGATGGGGGCGAGCCACTGGTCGCTCTCACAGGACTACGCCGTCTCCTGCCCGGAACTCGACAGGATCGTCGGGATCGCCGCCGGGATCCCGGGCGTGCATGGCTGCCGGATGACCGGCGGCGGGTTCGGCGGCTGCGCGGTGGCGCTGGTCGACGCACAGCAAGCGGAGGCGGCGGGGCGGGCCCTCCATGCGGCCTACCGGGAAGCCACCGGCATCGACAGTCGCTGGTTCCTGACTGCCGCCGGGGCGGGGCCGGTGGTCGATCCGGCGTGACCACCCACCGCCCGTCGGGGACATCGCCCGCCGATGGCCATGCCGCACCCTCCCTTCGGAGCGTGATTCACCCCCGGCCCGTGCCGACGTGAGCAGGCACGCGGGGGGGCGGGGGCGTGCGGGGTAGCGGGAGAAGGCTCGCCGATCTGGAGTATTCTGTCGAGGCCTGTCGGCGAGTCCGCGATGGTCACGCGGGCCCAAGCCTGTGGCAACACGACGCAAGGAGATGGCATGGTCACGAGGCGAGGGACTTCATTCGGGATCGCGATGCCTGCGGTGCCCTGCATCCTGCTTGGAATGCTTGCACTTGCCGCCGGCGGTTGCAGCGGTGCGTCCGCGCCGCCGAAGCTCAAGCCGCCGGCAGCACGCGTCGTGACGATCGCGCCAGAGGCCCGGGAGGTGGTCGATCGGATGGCATCCTTCCTCAAAGGTCGCAAGGGCTTCGGTGTCCGGCAGGTGAGCACGACCACCGTCGGCGCGGGGGAAACCGAGAACAAACTCGCCGGCACGATGGAGCATCTCCTCCTCGTCGAACGCCCCGATCGGATCCTCGTGTCGCTCGACGGCAACCAGAAGGGAACCGGCGTCGTCGCCAGTGACGGCAAGGAACTCGTCATCCATCAAAAGGAGGCGAATCGTTACGAGTCGACTGCATCCCCGGACACGATCGCCTCTATCGTGGCCAATCCGCTGGTCGCTGGCATGCTGGCGATCGGCAACGCCGACGTGGTCACGCGTGCGTTCTTCGCCGATGATCCCGCTGCCACGTTCCTCGACGGCATCGAGGATCTCTCAGTGGCTGGCACCGAGCTGGTGGAGGGGCGCGAATGCACGCATCTCGTCGCCCGCGCCGAAGGCGGTGCCTGGGATCTGTGGGTGGCCACCGGCGACGAACCGGTGCCGGTGCGGTTCATGCCGACGATCGGCCCGATGTTCCTCGGAGGGAAGAACGTCGCTGTGACGTCGATCGTGACCTTCGACCAGTGGCGGTTCGACCCGGTGTTCGAGGACTCCGACTTTGCGTTCTTCCCGCCGGAAGGGGCGGAAAAAGTCGAGTCGCTCGTGGCGGCCGCCGCGCCGAAGCCACGGCAGGCCCGTCGCTCCGTCCACCCGCTCGTCGGCTTCCCGGCGCCCCCCTTCAAGCTCGCCGGCACCGACGGCGCGCGGTTCGATCTGGCCAGCCAGAAAGACAAGATCGTCGTGCTCGACTTCTGGGCGACATGGTGCGCCCCCTGCCGCGCGTCGCTGCCGGTGATCGCCCGGGTGTGCCGGGAGTATGCCGATCGGGGGGTCGTTCTCCGCGCCGTCAACATCAAGGAGGATGGCAGCACGATCCGCACCTTCCTTGACGAGGAGCCGATCGACGTGGCGGTGGTGATGGATGACACGGGCGACGTCGCCGCGGCCTATCGGGCCGAGGCGATTCCGCAGACGGTGGTTATTGGCAAGGAGGGGATGGTGCAGGCTGTCCACGTGGGCGCGGAGGAGGGCCTCGAGGCGAAGCTGCGCAAGCAACTCGACACCCTCCTCGAGGGGAAACCGCTCATCCAGTCCGGTGGCAACGCCGTCCGTGCAGAACCGCTTTGACGGACAGCTAGCGATGGAGGCGGAAGACGCCCGAATCCTTCTTCGAGCTGTAGCGCGCCTCGAAGGAACAGTCGGTGGCGTCGGCCCGGTAGGTGAACGTGCCGAACAGCCGGCCGAGCCAGGAACTCCCCGCGAGCGTCACCCGGTCGCCGCAGTCTTCGATGATGCGGAGGGTGACGGAATAGCGGAACGGCAGGATCTTGAAGAACCGGCCGGAGAAATCGACGGCGTAGCGCCCCTCGCCGCAGGGGGTGAAGGTCGCCCGCAGCGGCCCGGCATGACCGGTCGACGTGCTCTGCCAGGTGCCGCTCCAACTCCCCGACAGGTCGGCCGCCGCCGCGGGGGCGGCTGCGAGGGTGAGGAAGAGGGCAATCAGGGCGAGTGGGCGGCGGATCGACATCGCGGGGACTCCTGCGGGGCTGGGCACAACCGAGCACGAGTCTGATTCGACGGCGGGGGGATGCAACCGGCCGGAAGCCCGCCTGCCGCCCGATCCGGACCGCCGGGGGGGAGAAAAAACTCGAAAAAACGCCGAAAAATTGACCCGGGCCGAACTCCGGGGTACTCCTCGACGTAGAACCGTCCACCGCCGGAGGCTTTTCCCATGACGTTCCGATTCCTCTCCCCTTTCCGGCGATCGGCGTTCGGCGCTTCGGGCACCGAGGGAGCCAAGGTGCAGCGCAAGCCCCGCCCGGCCAACCGCCGGCGCCGTGGGCACTGGGAAACCCTCGGGCTCGGAATCCATGGCACCGAGATGCTCGAGCAGCGTCTCCTGCTCGCCGCCGATCTGGAAGTGCACTTCACTGCGGGCCATACGTGGTATGCCCCCGGCGATCGTTTCAATTACACCGTCAGCGTCATCAACAGCGGCGACGCCGACGCCCCCGCCGCGCCCTTCAATACCGTGGTCCCCGGCTTGGCGGGTTCGACCTGGACCGCCGCCTACACCGGGGGTGGCAGCGGTCCCGTGTCTGGTGGCGGTGCGCCGGGGGGCTTCGTCACGCTCCCCGCCGGCGCGACCGCTACGTACTCCGTGATCGCCAGGACGACCGGCGACAAGGTCGACATTCACGGCATGGCGACGGTGTCGATCGGGGATGCCACACCTCGCAACGACCTCGACCAGTTCAACATGAGGGCGCTGCCGAAGTCGGTCGCCGTGGCCAACGACATCGGGCCGACCAGCACGTCGCTCGTCAGGCTTGTCGATGCCACGACAGGGGCCAACGTCGCCACGGCCTATGCCTTCGAGCCAGGCTTCAAGACCGGCGTCAATACCGCTCTGGTCGATCTCGATGGCGACGGGAAGCCGGAGTTGCTCGCGGTGTCCCGCTATGGACGCGTGGCGGAGGTGGTCGCATTCCGGCAGGAAGTCGATTCCGCCGGCAAAGTGGAACTCATCAAGGATGCCAGTCTCTCGCTCCAGCCGTTCGGGCCCACCTTCCGGGGCGGTCTCGGCATCACTTCAGGAGACTTCAACGGTGACGGGCGGGGGGATTTCGCCGTCTCCCAGGACTCCGGCAAGGGGGCCGTGAAGGTCTATGTCTCGGCACCGAGCCCCGGCCAACCCTGGTCGCTGTTCAAGTCGTTCACACCCACGATTGCCGGCTCGTTCGCCGGCGTTCGCCTCGCTGTCGGAGATTTCGGCACCTTCTCCTCCGGCGCCACGACCGATGCCGCCAAGGCGGATGGAAAAGACGAACTGGTGCTGGTGAGCGGCCCCGGCGTCGCCCCGACGATCCAAGTCGTCGATCTCTCCGCTGCCACTCCGGCGGTGGTGAAGACGGTCAATCCGTTCAAGCCGG